>JAFRFV010000121.1 GCA_017434185.1 Coriobacteriales bacterium | reverse complement strand
TCCTCCTTGGTACGGGTCTGTGTGTTGTAGATGCGCATGGTCTCCCCTTCTTGCTCGATGCGGTGCGGACGCCTTCTGGAAGCAGCGCCCGAATGTGATATTCTAGCATACACGAACGGAAGCCGGACGATCGCACGAGGGGGAACACCATGAAGAACCGGAAGCTCACGCTGGCGCTCATCTGCGCGCTCGCCATCGCCTGCATCGGCGTCCTCGCCGGCTGCCTTGGCCCGGGCGGGAACGCGAACAGGAAGCCGGACACGTACTTCGCGCAGGCCCTGGTGCAGGGCGAACTCGACCTGGTCTACCTTGGCGAGATCAGTCCCGAGCTCGAAGAGGCCATGGATGAGGATGCCCAGGAGCTGGCCGCCTACTACGAGCACGCCATGGATGAGGCGGTCATGATCTTCGCCAGCTACTACGACCTCGACCTGAGCGTGGTCGATCAGGCGAACATCGATGCGCTCAACAGACAGCTCCGGGAAACCTACACGCACGTGAGCTACAGTGTGGGCGACGCGCGCCAGGAAGGCGACGTCATAGTCGTGCCCGTGACTGTCGCGCCCTTCGATGTGATGATGCGCATGCGCGATGCATTCCCCCAGCTCTCGGCGGCATGGCGGACGGATTGCGCTAACAGGGGCATCGATGAATACAGCGTGGAAGCCGAGAACATGTGGGCCCAGTATCTGACCCTGGCGCTCGCGCATTACACGAACGAGGCCGGCTATCTTGCCAGCAGCACGATCGATGTGCGCGTGGAACTGGACCCCGACGGCTATCACCGCTTGAACGATGACGATTACTTCGCCGTGGACGCGCTGGTGATCTATTACCCGGAGTAGACCCGTTCAGCTGATAAGCGCGTCGCTCCCCTACAGCGACTCCAACAGCACGACCGCCTGGGCGCTGATGCCTTCCTCGCGACCCTCGAAGCCCAGCCACTCCGTGGTCGTGGCCTTCACGCCCACATTCTCCACCGGGATGCCCAGGGCGGCGGCCAGATTGGTGCGCATGGCGTCGCGATGCGGTGACATCTTGGGGCGCTGGGCGGCGATGACGCAGTCCGCGTCGGCCACGCGCCAGCCGCGCGCGCGGCAGAGCTCCCCCACCTGGGCGAGCAGCTTGAGGGAATCCGCGCCGGCATAGGCGGGATCGGTATCCGGGAACAGCTTGCCGATGTCACCCTCACGCAGAGCGCCCAGGATGGCGTCCGCCAGAGCATGGGCGAGCACGTCGGCGTCGGAGTGACCCAGCAGGCCCTTCTCATGCGGGATCTTCACGCCGCCGATGATCAGGTCGCGACCCTCCACCAGAGCGTGGACGTCGTAACCCAGACCGATGCGCATGGCCATCGCAGTCGCCTCCTGCAGCTAGTCCAAGGGGATGTTGTGACGACGGCGCAGCGCCGCCTCGATGGGCCCGCGATCCTCGGGGACCGTGAGCTTGATGTTGTCGCGCGGACCCTGCACCAGCATGACCTCGCCACCGATGCGCTCCACCAGGGAAGAGTCGTCGGTGCCAACGAAGCCCTGTGCGAGCGCGGCCATATGGGCCTGGCGCAGCGTGTCGGCCCAGAAGACCTGCGGGGTCTGCGCCACCCAGAACAGGGAGCGGTCAGGCGTGCTGGCGATGCGGTCACCCTTGACAATCTTCAGGGTATCGATGGCGGGATGCCCTATGACCACGCCGTCGATGTCGAGCGTGCCCGTGACCTGGCTGATGGCGTGCTTGATGAGCTCAGGGGTCACCAGCGGACGCGCTCCATCGTGCACGGCGATGATCTCGAACCTGGGATCGACCGCGTTGATGCCGTTGAGAGCGGACTCCTGACGCAGCTCGCCGCTGGGCACCATGGTGATGGGTGTGACGAAGGGGTACGGGTCGAAGGCCGTGGCCTTGAACTCATCCATGCGACCATCCGGGCAGACGATCACGAGTTGGCCCACTTCGGGAACGGCATCGAAGGCCATGGCGGTCCAGGTGACCACAGGGCGCCCCATGAGGGGGAAGAGCTGCTTGCCGCCTTTGACGCCAAAACGCTCGCCGCTGCCACCCGCAAGGATGACAGCGGCGGTATTGGCCTTTGGCGATACCACACCTTTGAGCTCGCTCAAGTTGCTGATGAACGTGGCCAGATGCGCGTTGGCCTGCGCCATCATCTGCTCGCTCAGTGAAGCAGGTGCTGAAGTGACATCGTTCCTCTCGTCGATCGCCATTACTTCTCCTAGATCAGGTCTGGTTGTACCCGCGTCCTACTCGTCCATCCCATCGCTTCCGCTGATGGTGCCGGTGTTGCGCTTGCTCACGCGGGGAAGGCGCACGGCCTCCTCCTGCTCCACCATCGCCTCGCGCTTGCGCGGCGCGGGGATCTCGCCCTCACCGGCTTGGAATTCAAGTTTACCATCAACCAGTTCGACATTGATGACCGAACCGCTCGTCCACTTGCCTTCGAGCACCTGTTCGGACAGCGGGTCCTCGATCAGGCGCTGGATGGCGCGGCGAAGCGGACGCGCACCAAAGGTCACGTCGGTACCTTCCTTCACGATGTAGGCGCGTGCCTCGGGCGAGAGGTTGATGGTCATGTTCTGGGCGATCAGGCGGTCGCGCAGGTCGGACACCATGAGCTCGACGATCTGGCCGATCTCCTCATCGGTGAGGCTCTTGAACACGATGATGTCATCCAGGCGGTTGAGGAACTCGGGCCTGAACAGCTTCTTGACCTCGCTCATGACGCGCGTGCGGATCTCATCGTCGGAAAGACCGCGCTTGGTACCGTCGGCGACGAAGCCCACCGGCGCCGTCTGGGCGATCTCGCGGGCGCCCACGTTGCTGGTCATGATGATGATCGTGTTGCGGAAGTCGACCTTGCGGCCCTGGGTGTCGGTCAGACGACCCTCCTCCAGGATCTGCAGCAGGATGTTGAAGACATCGGGATGCGCCTTCTCGATCTCGTCGAACAGGATCACGGAGTACGGACGCTGGCGGACGGCCTTGGTCAGCTGGCCACCCTCATCGTAGCCCACGTAGCCCGGAGGCGAACCCACCAGACGGGACACCGTGTGCTTCTCCATGTATTCGCTCATATCTATGCTGATAAGCGCTTCCTCGGTTCCGAAGAGGAACTGGGCCAGGGCCTTGGAGAGCTCGGTCTTGCCCACGCCGGAGGGACCCAGGAAGATGAAGGAGCCGGCGGGACGCTTGGGATCCTTCAGACCCGCGCGGCTGCGGCGGATGGCCTTGGACACGGCATCGACGGCCTCGTTCTGGCCCACGATACGCTCGTGCAGCACGCTCTCCATGCGCAGCAGCTTGGAGGTCTCGGCCTCGGTGAGGTCGGCCACGGGCACGCCGGTGGACATGCTCACGACCTCCGCGATCTCCTTCTCGGTCACCTCCTGCACCACATGGGAGGCGTCCTCGCGCCACTTGGCCTCGAGGTCATGGTACTGGGCCATGAGCTGCTTCTCCTGCTCACGCAGGGCATTGGCCTTCTCGAAGGCCTTGGCCTGGATGGCGTCGTCCTTCTCGATGCGCACCTTGCGCAGCATGCTGTCGAGCTCACGCACCTCGTCGGGCACGGTCATGTTGCGGATGCGCATGCGGGCGCCGGCCTCGTCCAGCAGGTCGATGGCCTTGTCGGGAAGGAAGCGGTCCTGCACGTAGCGGTCGGAGAGACGGGCGGCGGCCTCGAGGGCGGCATCGGTGAAGCGCACGCGATGATGCGCCTCGTAGCGATCGCGCAGACCCTCCAGGATGGTGATGGTCTGGGCGACGCTGGGCTCACCCAGCTGCACCGGCTGGAAGCGGCGCTCCAGCGCGGAATCCTTCTCGATGTGCTTGCGGTACCCATCGAGCGTGGTGGCGCCGATCACCTGGATCTCGCCACGGGAGAGCGCGGGCTTGAGGATGGCGGCGGCATCGATGGAACCTTCGGCGCTACCGGCGCCGATCAGGGTGTGCATCTCGTCGATGAACAGGATGACGTCGGAAGCCTGACGGACCTCCTTGATGATGCGTTTGAAGCGCTCCTCGAACTCGCCGCGATACTTGGAACCGGCCACGATGGCGGACACGTCCAGCGTGT
>JAFRFV010000120.1 GCA_017434185.1 Coriobacteriales bacterium | reverse complement strand
TACTTGAGGTTCTGGAACTGGGCGACCATGACCAGGTAGACCAGGATGATGGCCAGGATGAGCGTGAGCTTGAGGTCGTGCATGGCGTCGTTGATGGACTCGTTCTCGCCCGTGACCTCGAGTGTGATGCCCTCGGGCACCTGGTAGTCGTCCACCATGCGCTCCACCTGCTTGCCCACCTTGCCCACGTTGTAACCGCCGGCGATCTGCGCACTCACGGTGACGTAGCGCTTCTGGTTCTCGTGCGAGATGCTGCTGTAGCCGCGCACCATCTCGATGGTGGCCACATCGCCAATGGGCACCGCCTCACCCAGCTGCGGCGAATCGATCGTGAGCGCGTAGAGGTCGTCCAGCGTGGGGGTCGCGTAGTCGCTCTCGTTCACCATCACGTCCATGCTCACACCACTCGCATCGATGCTGGTGGTGGCACTCTTGGTGGAAAGCAGCTGCGACACGGCGTTGTAGACCTGGTACACGGTGAGGCCCTTGGCGATGGCGGCGTCCTTATCCACTGTGATACGGATCTCCATGGCGGGAACGTCGTTGCCATCGCTCACGTCGGTCGTGCCTTCGATGCCCTCCAGCTTGCCCGCAAGATCGATGGCGACCTCCTGCACCTGATCGAGGTCATGACCATAGACGTTGATGCCAACGCCCTCACCGGTGAGCATGGACATGTCCATGTTGCTCGCAGCGGTACGCACCGCGTAGCCCTTGGCTTCGCAACGGCTGTCGATCTCGCTCGCTATCTCGCCCGATGTCATCTCGCGATCCTCGTCGAGCACGATGTAGGCGGAAACGCTGTTGCCGCCTCCTCCCATGAGCCCGGCTAGGCTGAAGCCGGACGACTCACCCATGGCCACACCCACGGTCTTGACGCCGGGCACTTCACCGATGGTGGCGAGTATGTCCTCCGCCTGCTCGACGCGCTCGTCGAAGGTGGCGTCCTGGTCGAAGGTGATGACGCTGGCCATGTCGGGCGAGTCGATGGGCGGCATGAACTGGGTGCCCATGGTGAGCACATAGGCCACGGCGCCCGCGAAGAGCACGGTCACCAGCACGAGCGGGACGGCACGATGGTCAAGGCACCAGGCAAGCTTACCGGCGTACCATTCCTGGAAGGCACCGAAGTGGCGATGCTCCTTGGCAGGGGTGCCCTTGAGCGCCACGGCGCACATGGCCGGCACGAAGGTGAGCGCCACGATCAAGCTGCCCAGCAGGCTGAAGCAGATGGTGAGCGCCGAATCGACGAAGAGCTGCTTGACGATGCCTGTCGCGAAGGCGAAGGGCAGGAAGACGGCGCAGGTAGTGAGGGTGGATGCGATGATGGCGCCCGCGACCTGCTTGGCGCCGTCTATGGCGGACATCTGGGGGTCCTGGCCCTCGGCGCGTTTGCGGTAGATGTTCTCGATCACCACGATGGAGTTGTCCACGAGCATACCAACGCCCAGCGCGAGGCCGGAGAGCGAGAGCAGGTTCAAGGTGATGCCGCTGAAGTACATCAATATGAGCGCGACCATGAGCGAAAGCGGGATGGACGCGGCGATGACGCCGGTGAGCTTCCAATTGCGCAGGAAGATCAGCAGCACGAACACGGCCAGTACGGCGCCCCAGAGCAGGTTGCTCGACACACTGTCGACCACCATGTCCACGTAGCTGCCCTGGTCCATGAGCGTGATCATGTGCAGGCGTGCGTCCCCGGCCTGCAGCTCGTCCATGCGGTCGTTCAAGCGATGACAGACGGTGGCGGTGGCACCCTCGCTCTGCTTCTGGACCGTCAGGATCACGGCCTCGTTGCCATTGATGCGGGTGTAGCTCTTATCCGCCACATCCACCACCTCGACGTCTGCCACGTCGCCCACGCGCACCACCAGATCCGCCTCGGGCACGCTGATGAGCCACTGGTTGGCGATGTCGTCCGCGGACGTGTAGCCGTCACCCGTGCGCACCAGGTAGTCCACTCCCCCATCGTGCAGATAGCCGTTGGGGAAGCCCATGTTCATGGCGGATAAGAGCTGCTCGATCATGGGAGCGGTGATGAGGGGCTCCTCGTCTTCGTCGTCGCTGCTGCCGGCCGCGATGTCCTGCAGCACCGTGAGATCGCCGCTCATGAGCGCGACCAGCTGCTCCTGGGTGAACGAAGCCGCCGCATCGTCGGAGAGCAGCAGCGTGAAGCTCTCGAGCTGGGCGATGCGCTCGTTCAAGGCGTCGAGTTTCTCCTGGTTGATGGTGACATGGATCTGCTCCTGCACCATACCGGAGGCGGACACGCTCCCCACGCCATCGACGCTCTCGAGCGCGGGCACGACGGTATCGCGCACGTAGGCGGAGAGCTCCGCCTTGCTCGCGCCGTCCAGGTCGACCGTGATGACGGCGATGGGCAGCGCGTTCATGTCGATCATCATGAGCATGGGCGTGGCGGCATCCTTGGGCAGGTTCGACTCGAAGATGTCGAGCGTCTCACGCACCTGCAACATGGTGGTGTTCATGTCGGTGCCCTCGAGGAACTGCAGGAAGACGAGCGAATAGCTCTCGCTGGAAGTGGAGAAGACCTCGTCGAGGCCCGGCGTGGTGGCCAGCGTGGCCTCGAGGGGTGAGGTGACCTCACGCTCGACGGCTTCCGGACTGGCACCGGGGTAGGTGGTGATGACCGCCAGATAGGGCAGATCGAGCTCCGGGATGAGGCTGGTCTCCATCTTGTTCACGCTCACGCCGCCCAATATGAGGGCGAGGATGACCGCCACCAGGACGGTGTATGGCTTACGCACGCTGAAGGACGTGAACATGGACGCTCGTTTCCGCAGGTCGACTGGTGTAGACAAGTTGCCTACAAGGGGGACTTCGCATTATACCCGACGCGCTGCACGTTTCCACATCGCATCGCCAATCTGTCACCTCGGTGGGAGCGCGAGCACCATTGACACGAACGAATGTTCGTTCTATGCTATGCGCACGCAAACGGATGTTCGTTGGGAGGTCACATGGATACGATCGAGAAGCTGGCGATCCTGACGGATGCCGCCAAGTTCGATGTCGCCTGCACCTCCAGTGGTGTGGACCGCGACGCCCAGCTGGGCCGTCTGGGAACCACCACCTGCGCGGGCATTTGCCACAGCTTCGCCGCGGACGGACGCTGCATCACACTGCTCAAGGTGCTGCAGACCAACGTGTGCGTCTACGATTGCAGCTACTGCGTCAACCGCCGCAGCAACGACATCCCGCGCGCCGCCTTCCAGCCCCGCGAACTGGCGGAGCTGACCATGGGTTTCTACCGACGCAATTACATCGAGGGGCTCTTCGTGAGCTCCGGAGTCATCGGCAGCCCGGATCGCAGCATGGAGCTCATGTTGGAGACCGTACGCATCCTGCGCGATGAGCTGGGCTTCAACGGCTACATACACGCCAAGGCCATCCCCGGCGCGAGCCCGGAGCTGATCACGTGCATGGGCCTGCTGGTGGACCGCATGAGCGTGAACGTGGAGCTACCCAGCCAGCGCAGCCTCGATCTGCTCGCACCCGACAAGAGCCCCTACAGCGTACTGGAACCCATGGGGCTCATCGCGCAGGGCATCCAGTGCAACCAGCAGGAGCGCGCGCTGTCACGCCGCCTGCGCGAGCGTTTCGCGCCGGCGGGCCAGAGCACACAGCTCATCGTTGGTGCCAGCCCGGAGGATGACTACCAAATCCTCTCGCTTTCCGCCGCACTCTACCGCCGCTTCGAACTCAAGCGCGTGTTCTACTCCGCCTATCTTCCGGTGAACGACGATCCCCTTCTTCCGGATAAGGGCTGCCTTGCCCCGCTCGATCGCGAGCACCGCCTGTACCAAGCCGACTGGCTCACCCGCTTCTACGGCTTCGAGGTGGAGGAGCTCATCTCGCCCCAGGATCCCTGGCTCGACACGCTCCTGGACCCCAAGGCAGGCTGGGCGCTCGCGCACCTGGATCAGTTCCCCGTTGAGATCAACCGGGCACCCTACGAGATGCTGCTGCGGGTGCCGGGGCTGGGCGTGACCGGGGCGAAGCGCATCTGCCAGGCGCGCCGTCAGCGCACCCTGCGACCGGAGAGCCTGCGCAAGCTGGGGCTCTCGCTCAAGCGCATGCAGTACTTCATCACCTGCGACGGCAGCTACAAGGCTCCCCTCCCCTTCGACGGCGAGTTCATACGCAAGCAGCTGCAGAAGGAGGGCTCCAAGGCGAACAAGGCGGCGCGTGGTGGTGGCAAACGCCCCCTGGATGGACAGCTCTCGCTCATCGACAGCGGAGACGAGGGCAGGCAACGTGCCTTCGCCGCGCAGGAGGCGCGCCTGCAGCGGCTCGAGGCGGCGCGCCCACGACTCGAGGCGGCGCGGTCCCAGCTCGAAGCGGCACGGCGATCGGAGGCGTCATGAGTCGCGGCAACACGGCGATGGCGCGCAAGAGCAGCAAGGACATCCTGCGTGAGTTCTGCTACGACCCCCTCATCTACAGCTACGACGGCAGCCTGGAGGGGCTCTTCAGCGCCATATTCGAAAGCTACAGCCGTCACGAGAATCCCGCGGAGGTATGCCCCGCCGCCAACCTGCAGACCTCGCTGCTCTACCAGGTGGTGGACGTGGAGACCAACATGGACTACGCCGTGCGCGTACGCGACAAGCTGCTCAGCTGCTTCGGCGAGCAGGAATACGAACGCATCAAGATGGCCTACCTCTCGGATGACCCAGTCAAGGACACGGTGATCTGCCACTACGTGCGTCACCTCATGCGCGCGGGGAAGGCGGGCATGTACGATGCGGCGCACCCGGACACCGCCGCCTTCGCCATGGTGTGGCGCCCGGTGTTCAACGAACGCCACCGCATGCTGCAGTTCCTGCGCTTCAGCCTCATGGAGGGCGGCGTCTACTTCGCGCGCATCAACCCCAACGCCAACGTGGTGCCGCTCATCATGGAGCACTTCAAGAACCGCTTCAACGACCAGCCCTTCCTCATCTACGACGAAGTGCATCACATCGCCGGCCTCTACGACCTGCACGATGTGCAGCTCATCTCCACGGACGAGATCAACCTGCCCGACCTGGCCGACGCGGAGCGCGAGTGGCGCGAGATGTGGCGCACCTTCTACGACGCCATCTGCAACCAGCAGCGCTTGAATCCCGCCCTGCGCCGCAGCTTCATGCCCAAGCGCCTTTGGGGCAACCTGACGGAACTCAACCGTGTAGACCCGGTGCCGCTTGGCACGCAGCAGGCCACATCGTAGTATCATGGGTCGGTACGACGCCCCGACAGAAGGGAGACCCACGGTATGGGAAGCAGGCAGGAGGTTCACTTCGGTACCGATGGCTGGCGTGCCATCATCGACCAGGACTTCAACCGCCACAACATCGCCGCGACCGCCAAGGCCGCTGCGAAGGCCTTCCTGAAGGAGCACCCCGCCGGCGGGCGCGTGATCGTGGGCTTCGACTGCCGCCGCGACGCCGCCATCCACGCCCAGCTGGCCGCCCAGGTGATGGCCGGTCAGGGCCTGGAAGTGCTCATCTCGCGCGACTACTGCCCCACCCCCGTGCTCTGTTGGAGCGTGAAGCAGGACGACGCGGCCATAGGCGGTCTCATGATCACCGCGAGCCACAACGCGGGCGAGTACAGCGGCATCAAGCTGCGTATGAACGATGGCGGTGCCTCCCCCAAGGCCTTCACGGACCTGGTGGAGGGCTTCTTGGACGACGAGCCCGCTCCCCTCTCCCAGAACATCACGAGCGTCGACCTCGTGACCCCCTACCTCGACGAGCTTCTCACCCATGCGGATAAGCCCCGCATCGCCGCGGCCGGCCTCAAGGTCCTGGTCGACCCCCTCTATGGCGCCAACCGCGTCTACATGAAGCGCGGTCTCGAAGCAGCCGGCGTGCAGGTGACGCAGATCCATGGCGAGGCAGACCCCGACTTCGGCGGCCTGCACCCGGAACCCATCGAGCCGTGGACGAACGAGGCTTGCGCTGCCGTGCGCGAATTACAGCTCGACGCGGGCTTCATCAGCGACGGCGACGGCGACCGTCTCTGCGCCGTCGATTCGCAGGGTAGGCTCGTCAACCCGCATCGCATCCTCATGCTCATCATCCAGTATCTGGCCGGCAAGGGCGCGAAGGGCCGCGTGGTCTCGACCTTCTCCGCATCCACCATGGTGCGACTGCAATGCAAGCGCTTCGGCCTGCCCTACACCGAGACCCCGGTGGGCTTCAAGTGGATCTACCAGGAGATGCTCAAAGGTGACGTGATCGTGGGCGGCGAGGAGAGCGGCGGCATCGGCATCCCGCAGCACGTGTGCGAGCGCGACGGCCTGCTCATGGCGCTGCTGTTGTGCGAGCTCATGGCCACGACGGGTATGAACCTCGACCAACTGCTCGCCCAGACCTACGAGGCCATAGGCGGCGAATACCACTACAAGCGTCGTGACCTGCGCGTGACCCAGCCCATCAAGGAGCGTTTCCTGGCGACCCTGCCCACCTGCGCTCCCACGGAGCTCGCGGGCCAGCCCGTGCTCGCCCTCTCACGCGCGGACGGCATCAGGTTCGACTTCCCTGCCGGCGCATGGCTGCTCATGCGCACGAGCGGTACCGAGCCGCTGGTGCGCATCTATGCGGAATCGCTTGACCCCGCCGTGATGGAAGCGCTTCTGGATGCCGGTCAGGAGCTGGTCGAAGGCGCGTAGCCCGTCCCACCGTCGCGGCGCACTACAGCCCAGCCAGGAAATCCTTGATCCTGGGCCCCAGCTGCGGGTCCTGCAACGCGAGCACGATGTTGGCCTCGAGCCAAGTCTCGATGGTGCCGGTGTCCAACCCCTGCCCCGGTTCCACCACCACGGCGTACATCTCCTGCTCCTGCAGCAGTGCGTCCATGGAATCCGTGAGCTGGATCTCGCCACCCACACTGGGCTTGGCCTGCGCGAGCAACTCCATCACACGCGGCGTGAGCAGGTAGCGCCCGAAGATGGACAGGTTGCTGGGTGCGTCCTCCAGCTTGGGCTTCTCGACCAGGCGCTCCACCTTCCACACACCATCGCCCAGATCGACGCCACCGATGATGCCGAAACGGCTCACCTGATCGTCCGGCACGGGCATGACGGCTATCACACTGGCGCCACCATGTTCACGATGCACCTCGAGCATGCGGGGCAGGATGTCGTTCCCGGGCACGATCACGTCGCCCAGCAGGATGTAGAAGGGCTCATCGCCGGTCTTCTCCGCCGCGCAGTGGATGGCATGTCCCAAGCCCAGCGGGGCATCCTGGTAGACGTAGGAGACGGGCAGGCTCCCGGCATGCGCGACGGCGTCCGCGTATGCGGCCTTGCCCTTATCCCTCAAAGAGCGCTCGAGGGCGGGCGAGGGCGCGAAGTGCTGCTCGATGCTCTTCTTGTCACGGCTGTTGATGAGCACGACCTCGTCGCTGCCGGCGGCCAGCGCCTCCTCCACCACGTACTGGATGCACGGGCGGTCCTTGACCAGGAGCATCTCCTTGGGTTGGACCTTGGTGGCGGGCAGGAAGCGGGTACCCATACCCGCTGCAGGGATGACGGCCTTCATGCGACGTCCTTTCTCACAGCTCCCCTATACGAGAACAGGCCAGAAGCGTTACCTCCTGACCTGCGTTATATCAACTGGGGTGGGCGAAGGGGCTCGAACCCTCGACAACCGGAGCCACAGTCCGGTGCTCTGCCACCTGAGCTACACCCACCATTCAACTGTGCGGATGGAAAGTATACCGGGTCAGTCCATACCAGGCAAGAAGGTATCCCGGAATCTGTTGGTAATCGGCCAAGCACGCTCCTGGAAGGAGTAGTCGGAAACCTCCGGCGCGAAGGGTTCCTGACGCCGCTTGAACTCGGCACCCGCCACGGTCGCAAGCACCCGCTTGACCAGTGCGGGCTCGAAACCGCAGTTCTGCACGATGTCCGTCACGTCCATACCGCGCTCGATGTGCGCATGCAGGATGCGATCGAGCACGTCGTAGGGCGGCAGGCGGTCGTCGTCGCGTTGGCCCTCGTGCAGCTCCGCACTGGGAACCTTGCAGATGATGGCCTGCGGGATGATCTCCTGCTCGCGGTTGAGCCAATGGGCGAGCTGGTAGACCTGCGTCTTGTAGACATCGCCCAAGGGAGCGATGGCGCCCGCCGTGTCGCCGTAGAGCGTGGAGAAGCCCATGGCGCTCTCCGACTTGTTGCCCGTGTTGAGCATGATCCATCCATGGGCATTGGATAAGGTCATCACATAGAGCGTACGGATGCGCGCCTGCAGGTTCTCGCGGGTGAGGCCTTCGACGGCACCGCCGCAGGGATCGGCCAGGATGCTCTCGAGCGCTTCGAAGGCGGGTGTGATGGGTATGGTCCGGGTATCGAAGCCCAGGTTGGCCGCAAGGGCGAGCGCGTCGTCCACGCTGCCCTGACTGGAATACGGCCCCGGCATGAGTACCCCGTGCACATGCTCGGGCCCCAGGGCGTCGCAGGCGATGGCAGCCACGAGAGCGGAATCGATGCCGCCGGAAACACCCAGGACGCAGTCGGCGAGCCCGTTCTTGCTGAAGTAGGAACGGGTGGCCATCACGAGCACCTGGTAGAGTTCGCCCAGCGCAAAGTCATCGTCGCTGTCGAAGGGGTAGCTGATGCCGCCCTGAGCGGCCGCGGCGAAGGAGGCCGCCTGTTCTTCCGCATCCAGGCGGTTGGGGCGGGCGGGCTCGAAACGGCTGGGCGGTGCCTGCGTGCATATCTCGCCGAACAGGATCCCCTCTTCGAAACGCACACCATAGGCCACGTCGCCATCGGGGCCGATGATACAGCTGCCGCCGGGGTACACACGGGAATCCTGGGCACCCAGGGCGTTGCAGTAGACCATCCAGACGCCCTCGTCGGTGGCGAAGTCGACCATGTCGATATAGGGTTCGGGCATCACGCCGCCGTTGCGGGAGCGGAAGTCGCGGTACTCGCAATCATCGAAGATGAAGCAGGCATCCACGTGACGACGTTCGTCGTCGTAGGCGGAAAGCGGCATGCTCGAGAAGCCGCAGTAGATGAGCGCATAGCTGAACACCAGATAGCCATCGAGGTGCTTGCTGTCCGCCACAGCGGCGATGTGGCCGTCACGGCAGAAGAAGATCGCCTCACGGGGCACGGCAGCATCCTGCGCGGGCGCACCCGACTGCTCATCCTCAAGATCGTCGGACATCATACCCACGGCGCCGATGAGCGCGGGGATGGGACAGCGGCGCGCGAAGATATTGAGCGCCGCCTGGGTATGGACCACGAAGCTCCGATCGTTGATGATGTTCTCCCCCACCCCGCCGCAGAGCGCGCACTGGGGGAAGATCACGAGCTCGGCGCCCTGTTCCTGCGCCTGTTGGGCGATCTCCAGGCACTTGGCCAGGTTGCCCTGGAAGTCGCCGGTGATGGGATCCATCTGCGCGAGCGCTATGTTCATGCTTCCCTCCTGGTATGCGAAGCGGGGGCCGCTCGGCCCCCGCTCGAAGTGCTTATGCTACAGGGCCTCGATGACCTGGACGATCGGGTCGAGCTCGGTCATGGGCAGCGTGCCCACCTTGCCCGCGTCGCAGGCGGCGGCGAAAGCGGGATCCATGGGCAGCTTGGCAATGGTGTCGATGCCATGCTCCCAGGCGATCTCGTCGATGTGGCTCTCACCGAAGACCTTGATCTCCTTGCCGCAGTCGGGGCACTTGAGGAAGCTCATGTTCTCGACGATGCCCAGCACGGGAACGTTCATCTTCTCGGCCATGTTGACGGCCTTGGAGACGATCATGCCAACGAGCTCCTGCGGGGAGGTCACGATCACGATGCCGTCGACGGGCAGGGTCTGGAAGACGGACAGGGGCACGTCGCCGGTTCCCGGAGGCATGTCGACGAACATGTAGTCCACGTCGCCCCAGTCGGTCTCGGTCCAGAACTGCCTGATCATGCCGGCGATCACGGCGCCACGCCAGATGACGGGGTCGGTCTCGTTGGGCAGCATGAGGTTGGTGCTGGTGACCTGGATGCCGTCAGCATTGCGGGCGGGCAGGATCGCGTAGTTCTCCTCATCGAGCATGCGAGTGTAGAGCTGGCCCTTCAGACCCACCATACGCGGGATGGAGGGACCGGTGGCATCCGCATCCAGGATCGCCACGGAGGCGCCCTTGCGCAGCATACGGTACGCCAGAGCGCTGGTGGTGAGGGACTTGCCCACGCCGCCCTTACCGCTCACGATACCGATCACATGCTTGATGTTCACGCCGGGGAGCGGTGCGATCTTCTCGATCGCGCCACCGTTCGCGCTGGGGCATCCTTCACAGGATGACTTGCTGCAGGAGGAATTGCTGCAACCCCTTTGCCCTTGCTGGGACTTGACCATTGGGAATGCTCCTTTCGAAAAAGCTGTTCAGCTTCTATGCCTTCGTACCATACAGACGCGCGTCGGCCGCACGCACCGCATCGATGAACGCCTGAACGGGCGCGAAGTCCTTGCGGCCGGACTCCAAGTCGACGTCGGCCTTGAACACCACGCCGTCGGGATGCATGGCCGCCATTGCCTGCTCCACGTTGTCCACCGTGAGGCCACCGGAGATGTAGTAGCGCCCCTTGGCGGGCAGCAGACCGATGCCCTCCCAATCCAAGGTCTCCTGGCCCTCCTGGGGTTCCAGGATGGAGAAGGCCAGCTTCATGCCGTACAGGCGCATCCTGTCCAGCGGGATCTGGGTGTCGATGCGGAAGTGCGGGATCACGTTGTTGTCGGAACGGCGGGCGAGCGCGGGAGGCTCATCGCCGCAGTACTCGGAATACAGGAAGCCCACCTCGCGGATGGCGCGCTCGATGGCCACGCGGCCGCTGTTCTTGAACATGCCGCAGGATGCCACGCGGCGGGGTAACAGCTTGACGATCTCGGCGGCCTGCTCGTTGCCGGAGACGGCGTACGGGTCGCCTTCGATGAAGCTGATGCCCATGGCATCCACGTCCATCTTGAGCAGCAAGGCGGCATCCTCGACGTTGTTGATGCCGTCGATCTTGATCATGGTGCGGCGGGTGGCCTTGCGGCGGGGCACACCGGTGAGGGCGCGCACGGCCGCCTCGACATCGTCACTCTGCAGCAGCGGGGCGCTCACGATCACGGCGTCGGCGCCGGCAGCGGCGACCTTCTCCACGTCCTCGCGGGTCTCGATGCCGTCCTTGACGAACACGAGCTTGCCGTAGGCCTTGGCGGCGCGCACCACGGGCAGGATGGCGTCCAGATCGGTGACCTCGGTGTCAAGGTCCGTGGCGCTCACGATGATGGCGGGAGCCCCGTTGTCGAGCGCCATCCGGTACTCCTCCATGTTGCGCACCTCCACGAGCGGGGTGATGCCCAGGCGGGGAGCCATGTCGACGAAGGCACCGCAGCAATTGCTGGTGATGGCCATGTGGATGATGGATGCATCGGCACCGCAAGCGCGGTCGATGATGAACTGATGCTCGTTGATCTTGAAGTCATCGCAGATCACAGGGATGTTCACGGCCTGGCTCAGGTCATGCAGGTCCTCGTAGGCCCCGTAGAACTCACTGGGCTCGATGCAGGCGGCCACCATGGCGGCACCACCGCGCTCGGCTGCCTGCGCGAAGGGAACATGGTCCTCGTCATCGGCCAGATCGCCCAGGATGGGATCGACGCGCTTGAACTCCGCGATCACCGCCACGTCGGGACGGGCGTTCAGTGCGGGCAGGATGGGGATGGTCTGGCGGGCATTCTCCATACGGGCCATGACCTCGACCTGCTGGATGTCCTCCATGAAGGACCTGAACGAGTTGAAGCGATCCTGCGCAAGCTGCTGGATGAATTCCATGCCTTCACTCTCCTATTGGACACGGCGAAAGAAGCCGAATAGTTACGATATATCGTATTAGGCTAATATTAGCGCTTTCGCTGTATATGTCAAAGGGGATAAGCGCTGCGGGAACGTCAGTGTGCGGAAGCCCGCCACTCGCGCAGCTTCTTCGCGACCCAGCCCATGAGGAAGGCGGCGGCGGTCCTGCCCTCGTCGCTGTTGTTCAAGTCGCAATCCCTGGTGCGCGCACGCTGGATGCCCAGACGGTACAGGATGTTGTGCAGACGCCATTCCCTCTCGATGGAGTCGGCCGTACGCTGCCACGCCGGCTCCACGGGATGGCTGGCGTCGTAGTCGAGCATGATGCGGGCGATCTCGCGGCGCAGCTGGGGTGTCATGATCCTGATGGAATCGCGTATCTGCATGTTGGGGTCGCGCGCTGCGCGGTCGTCCAGGATCACGACCGCGTCGTCGCCCAGGTTCGCCAGCTCGCCCCGCTCACGCAGCTCGCGCAGCTGCGCATGCGTGACCATGTAGACGCTCCTGCGCCCCTCGTCACATATCGCGATGGGTTCGATTCCCTCGAGCATGGTCCTACTTCATGCGGCGGTTGAGCTCGTCGGCCAACTCCGGCACGGTGACGCCGTACTTCTCCAGAACCACCAGCAGGTGATAGATCAAATCCGCCGCCTCATAGCGAAGCTGGTCGTGATCCTGGTCCTTGGCGGCCATGATGACCTCGCCAGCTTCTTCGGCGATCTTCTTGAGTGCCAGGTTCTCATCGCCCAGCAGACGGGCGGTGTAGCTCTCGCTGGGGTCGACCTCGCGGCGGTTGTGTATGGTTTCGGACAGACAGTCGATCGTCATGCCGATATTGCCCATCTCGGCGGGCTTGCTCATGTTGGGACCTTTCCTTCTAATCTATCTCGTCGTTCAGGAGGCTGCGGAAGAAGCAACTGCGCTCTCCGGTGTGGCAGGCGGGACCCGGGGAATCCACGATGGCCAGCAGGCAGTCGGCATCGCAGTCGTAACGCAGGTCGATCAGGGCCTGCTTGTTGCCACTGGTGGCACCTTTGTTCCAAAGCTCCTGGCGCGCGCGGCTCCAGAACCAGGTGGTACCGGTCTCGAGGGTGAGGCGGATGGATTCGGCGTTCATCCACGCCATCATGAGCACCTCGCCACTCCCCTGCTGCTGTACGATGCAGGGGATGAGCCCGCGGTCATCGAAGCGGAGGGGCTCCTCGCTGCGCCCCGCCAGGAAGCTGAGCGCGTCGCGGTTGTCCAGACTGTCGGCACGGAACTGCATGGGCTTCTCCTTCCCTACAGCCTCACGGGGATGCCCTGTGCGGCCATGTACTCCTTGACCTGCCTGATGGAGAGCTCGCCGTAGTGGAAGACGCTGGCCGCCAACACGGCGTCCGCCTCGCCCTCCAGGATGCCCTCGGCGAAATGCTCGATCTTCCCAACGCCACCGCTGGCGATGACGGGCACATCGACCGCACGGGCGACCGCGCGGGTGAGCGCCAGGTCGTAACCGTCCTTGCTGCCATCGCGGTCCATGCTGGTGAGCAGGATCTCACCAGCACCGCGGCGAACGGCTTCGACGGCCCACTGCACCGCATCGATACCGGTGTCCTTGGTGCCACCGGCCACGTACACGTTCCACTTGTCGATACCGGGCGTGACCTGCTTGGCATCGATGGCGCAGACCACCGCCTGCGAGCCGAAGGCCGCTGCGGCGGCGGTCAGGAGGGCGGGATCACGCACGGCAGCGGAGTTGACGGAGACCTTGTCCGCACCCGCAGCGATCATGGCGCGGATGTCCTCGACCGCGCTGAAGCCTCCACCCACGGCGAAGGGGATGCGCACTTCCTCGCTCACGCGGCTGGCCAGCTTGAGCGTGGTCTTGCGGCCCTCCACGGTGGCGGCGATGTCCAGGAAGACGACCTCATCGGCGCCCTCGCGGTCATAGAAGGCGGCGAGCTCGACCGGATCACCGGCGTCGCGCAGGTTGACGAAGTTGACGCCCTTGACCACACGGCCGTCCTTCACATCCAAGCAGGGTATGACTCGCTTGCACAGCATCGCTCGCTCCCTCCCCCTTCCGGGTCCGCTCACTACGCCTTGATCTTGTCGATCTGGGCCACCAGGTCGTCCACGGTGTCGCAACCGTTGCAGCTGCTGCAGCTGCCACCGCAGCTGTGTGAGGCCTCGCGGATGGCCGCCAGGCTCTCGAGCAGCTTCACAGCGGAATCCAGCTTGAGACTACCCTCGTACAGCGCACGTCCCACGATGACGCCGCTCACGACCTCGACGGCCTCCAGGGCCTTCAGGTCACCCAGATCGGAAACGCCGCCACTCGCGCAGATGGAGAGCTGCGTGGTGTTGGCGAGCTTCTTGTAGAAGGCGGCGTCGATGCCCTTGCGCATGCCGTCGCGATCGATGTCGGTGAAGACCATGTGGCGCACGCCCAGGTTTGCGATGCCCTTGCAGAATTCCATCACGGGCACGCCGGCGCCCTCGCGCCAGCCCTCCACGTAGACCTCGCCGTCCTTGGCGGCCACGTCGGCCACGATGTTGCCGCCGAAGATGCTGGTGGCATAGGCCACCATCTCGGGATCCTTCACGAGCGCGGTGCCCATGACGATGCGCGTTGCACCGCTCTTGACGTACTTGGCCACGGTGTCGATATCGCGCACACCGCCGCCCACCTGCACCTTGAGGCCGGTCTTGAAGGCGATGCGACGGATGAGGCGGAACATCTCCGGAGTGGGCTCGCCGCTGCGGGCACCCTCCAGGTCGACCACATGGACCCAACTCGCACCCAGTGCGGCGAAGTCGCGTGCCTGCTGCAGCGGGTCATCCCCGTAGACGGTCACCTTGTTGTAATCACCTTGGGCGAGGCGTACCACCTTGCCGTCAAGGACGTCGATGGAAGGGAGTATCTGCATGCTGTATCAGGACCTTTCGTAGACTATCGTGCCAAAGTTGTGCAGGACGCGCAGCCCCATGGCCGACGATTTCTCGGGGTGGAACTGCACGCCATATATGTTACCGCGACCGATGGCGGAAGCGAAAGGCCGCGCGTAGGTGCTGCGTGCCAGCACGCCGTCATCGCTCGCCGGAACGGCCATGTAGGAGTGCGTGAAATAGAAGTAGGTCCCCTGCGGAACGCCCTCGAAGAGCGGGCTTGGCGCACAGGCCGCGAAGTCGAGCGAGTTCCAGCCCATGTGCGGGATCTTGACCTGTCTGCCGTCGGGGCAGCTGCCCTCCATGCGAAGGGCGCGGCCGGGAACAAGCCCCAGACCCGCGATACTGCCGCCCTCCGGCGCGCCTTCGATGCCATCGGATAAGAGCAGATGCATACCCAGACAGATACCCAGGAAGGGCCCGCCGTCGCCCAGGACGCGCTGACGGATGGCATCCATCTGGCCCGTCTCGACCATGGTGGCCGCGGCATCGGCGAAGGCGCCCACGCCGGGC
>JAFRFV010000119.1 GCA_017434185.1 Coriobacteriales bacterium | reverse complement strand
GCGGTTCTGCTAGCATATCCCGCGCATCTTGACTGGCGTCGAAGTCAAGCGAAAGGAGGTCGCCATGTTCGAGATCGAGGGAAAGTTCAACACCGCCATCTGCTATGCCAGTGTGGTCGAGGACACAGCCGTGGAGCAGATCCGCCGCATGTGCGACCACGAATTCACCGCGGGGTCCAAGATCCGCATCATGCCCGACGTGCATGCGGGTGCGGGATGCACCATCGGCACCACCATGACGGTGGTGGATAAGGTCGGGTCCAACATCGGGGGTGTGGATATCGGCTGCGGCAGGTTAACCGTGACCCTGGGCGGGTCCGAGTTGGAGCTCGACCTGCCGCGCATCGACGAGGCCGCGCACTTCATCCCCAGCGGCAGGGACGTGTGGGAGGGGCGCCAGGAGCACTTCGACCTCACGCAACTGCGCTGCTATCGTGAGCTGCGCGATGCACGTCGCCTTGAGCGCAGCCTGGGTACGCTGGGCGGCGGCAACCACTTCATCGAGGTGGATGTGAGCGCTGCGGGCGTGAAGTACCTGGTGATCCATTCCGGATCGCGCAATCTGGGCAAGCAGGTGGCGGAATACTACCAGGGGCTGGCGGTTGAGTTGTCGCAGGGCAAGCAGGAACTCTTCGCCGCGCGCGATGCGCTTATCAGCGAATACAAGGAGGCTGGACGCCGTAGCGAGATCCAGGCGGCCATCAAGGCGCTGTTCCGCGAATGGGAGGCGAAGCAGCCGACGGTGCCGCCCGACCTGGCGTTCCTCTACGGCAGCTACCTGGAGGACTACCTGCATGACGTCGAGATCTGCCAGGCGTTCGCACGTCGCAACCGCGAGCTCATGGCCAGCGTTCTGTTGGAGCGCTGCGGTCTGGGCGCGCTGGAGGATCATGAGCGCTTCCATACGATCCACAACTACATCGATGTGAACGAGATGATCCTGCGCAAGGGCGCCATCGCCGCGCACGAGGGCGAACTCGTGCTGATCCCGCTCAACATGCGCGACGGCAGCATCCTGGCTCGCGGCAAGGGCAATCCGGAATGGAACTACAGCGCTCCGCACGGGGCGGGTCGCATCATGAGCCGTGCCGCCGCGCGTGGGAGCATCGACATGCAGGAGTACCGCGAGAGCATGGCGGGCATCTACACCACCAGCGTGAGCGAGGCGACGCTGGACGAGTCGCCCATGGCCTACAAGTCCATCGGCGACATCATCGACGTGGTGCGCGATGCGGTCGACGTGATCGAGGTGCTCAAGCCCATCTACAACTTCAAGGCAGCCGACTAGGTGGAACGGGAACCTGTCCCTTTTCCCACAAATGTGGAAGGAAACACGTCCCCTTTCCACATGCCTAGGGTTCCCCTACTGAATCTCGGTATTCCATGGGTATTCTCAGGGTTCGAGAAGGCGGATACATTTCAATCGTAGGAATCCGCTCTACTCGACCCTGGGAGGCCCCATGACCCGTACGGTCCGCTCACTGTGTCCGGTGTGCCTGAAGCCCATCGAAGGTGAATACGTCCTGCATGGGGACGACCTCTATCTGGATAAGACCTGCCCCGAGCACGGGGCCACCTCCACTATCGTCTGGCGTGGAACGAGCCCGTCATACGAGGACTGGGGCGAGGGCGACATGGGCAACGGTCCCGCCAGCTTCCAGACCAAGCGCAGTAGCCGCTGCCCCTATGACTGCGGCATCTGCAACGAGCACACCGCACCCACCTGCACGATCCTGGTCGAGATCACCGAGCGCTGCAACATGGGCTGCCCCATCTGCTTCGCCAGTGCCACCGCGCAGACGGGTGAGCACATGTCCATGGCCACCTTCGCGAGCATGCTCGAGAACATCGTCGCTGCCGGCGGCCCGTACCCCCTGCAGCTCTCCGGCGGTGAGCCCACGGTGCATCCACTCCTGCCCGAGTTCATCGCACTCGCCAAGGACTACGGCTTCAAGCATGTGCAGGTGAACACCAACGGTCTGCGCATCGCGCAACAGGACGGATACCTGGAGACCCTGCGTGATGCGGGCGTCGACCTGATCTACCTGCAATGCGACGGTGTGAGCGACGAGACCTACCGCAGGATCCGCGGGCGCGACCTTGCCGCCATCAAGCGTCGTGTGCTCGAGCGCTGCCAGGAAGCACACGTGGGTGTGCAGCTGGTGCCGGTGTTGATCCGCGGCGTCAACGACCACGAGCTGGGCGACATCGTCAAGCTGGCCAAGGAGTTCATGCCCGCCGTCAAGGGCATTCACTTCCAGCCCTGCAGCTACTTTGGGCGCTATGAGATCGCGCCCTCCAACGACAACCGCATCACCATCCCCGATGTGCTCCGCGCCATGGAGGAGCAGACGGACGGGGAGGTGGCCCTGCGCCACTTCATCCCACGCAAGAAGCACGACACCCACTGCGGCTTCAGCGCGTACTAGGTTCTGGCCAAGGACGGGCGTCTGCGCGCCACCACGTCGTTCGATCCCGTCAAGTTCGCCCAGCCGTCGAGCGTGGACCCGGCGGATCACGTGCGCGACTTCATCACCACACACAGCCGCTATGTCGATGACAGCTGCTGCGATACCGTGAGCACCATGAAGATGAACACCCTGCTGGAGCGGGCCAGGATATACGGCCTCTCCATCTCGGGCATGCCCTTCATGGATGCCTGGACCGTTGATCTGGAGCGTCTCCAGAACTGCTGCGTGCACGTTGCCCGCAGCGACGGCCGCATCATGCCCTTCTGTGCGAACTACCTTACCGCCATGGATGGGCGTCATCTGGAGGATCTTCCTCGTCAAGCCGACGAGCGAGACGTTTGATAGGGAATCGGAAAGGGGAGAGGACATGAACAACCTCACGTTCATGGTGATCGGTGGCTACCTGGGAGCCGGCAAGACCACGACCATGATCGCCGCTACCAAGGAACTCGAATCGCGTGGTGTCAAGGCTGGCATCATCGCGAACGACCTGGGCATCAAGGACCTGGTGGATGCCGACTATTCCCAGACCCAGGGTGCGGACGTCACGCCCATCACCGGCGGTTGCATCTGCTATCAGACCCAAACCCTGGTGGACACCCTGCGTCGCCTGCGTGACGTTGAAGGCAAGCAGGTCGTCATCTCCGATATCCCGGGCTGCGGCATCGGCGGTCTCGATCACGTCTACAACACCCTGGACCGTGAGTACACCGGCGAATTCCAGCTGGCGCCCTTCATCGCCGTCGCCGACCCCGAGCGCCTGCGCGTGATCATGCCCGAGCAGGCCGACATCAACCTGCCCCAGGAGATGGCCTACCTCTTCGATGCCCAGCTCAAGGAGGCGGACGCCATCGTACTCAACAAGATCGACCTCCTGGACGACGCCCAGCGCGCGGAGTACATCGACTTCCTCGGTTCCCGCTACCCCGGCATCCCCGTCCTCGCCATCTCCGCACGCACGGGTGAGGGCATCTCCGACTTCGTCGACTTCTTCCTGAGCCAGACCTCCGCCGTGGAGGTTCGCGACATCGGCTACGACGGTCCGGAGCACGTCGCCGCGGAGAAGAAGATGTCCTGGTACAATCGCCGCTTCTTCGTGAAGGGCAGCGAGCCCTTCGATGGCAACGCCTTCGTCACCGCTTTCATCGAGGCGGTGCGCGGACTCCTGATCGCCGCCAAGCGCAACGCACCCCACCTGAAGGTGTTCGCCATCGCCAGTGGCGACGAGTTCGTCAAGGCGTCCCTCATCGGCGTGGATTACCCCATCGAGTTCGACCACGAGGCGGTCACTCCCACCATCAGCATGCGCGTGATCGTGAACGTGCGTGCTGCCTGCGAATCCAAGCTGCTGGGGCGGATCATGGACCAGGCGGTGCAGGAGAGCTGCGATGCCAGCGGTTTGGACTACAACATCTTCTTCACCGAATGCTTCGGCATGCTGGACGAGGGTCTCGAGTAGGGGAGAACCATGCACGATCCCACGCTGAACAAGGATGGTCTCATCACCCCGGAGGCGCTCGAGGCCTTCAAAGCGCGCATCGGCCTGAAGCTGCGGGTGAACAACGCCTTCAACGATCGGGTCGATCTTCGCAGCGTCCAGCGTTTCTGTGATGGCATAGGAGAAGGGAATCCCCTGTTCACTGACCCCGCCTATGCTGCGGCCAGCGTATGGGGCACGCTCATCGCACCGCCCAGTTATCTCATGAGTGTGTTCCCCGGTTGGATCCTGCAGGGTCTGCCGGGGGTCCACGCCTTCCATTCCTCCTTCGACTTCCAGTTCTTCCAGCCGCTCAAGGAGGGCATGACCATAACTCCGGAGAGCTGCTTCACCGGTTTCCATCCCGTCGAGACCAAGTTCAAGGGCAAGGCCCTGATCGAGCATCAGACCGCCAGTTATCTGGATGCGCAGGGGCAGCTCATCGCCCAGGCCAAGGTGAACGGTCTGCGTGTTGAGCGCCAGGCCATCCGCGACGCGGACCACTACCACGACCTCGAGTTGCCGCACCCCTGGACCCCGGAGCAGCTGGATGACCTGGGCCAGCGCATCCTGGCGCAGCACCCTCGCGGTTCCGAGCCCCTGTACTTCCAGGATCTGCAGCTGGGAGATCACCTGCCCACGCTCATCAAAGGCCCCTTGGGCGCGACCGACATCATCGCCTACTGCGTGGGTGCCCGCCCGGTGCACCTGCTGGCCCACGAACTCGCCCTGCGCCATGCGGCGAGCCACCCCTCCTGGGAGGTGCGCGACCGCGACTCCCGTGCCGTGGAACCCATCTTTGGTGTCCACTACAACCTGAGTGCCGCCCAGGCGGTGGGCATGCCGTACCCCTATGACATAGGCTCCCAGCGCTTCTGCTGGCAGGTCCAGGCGCTCACGGATTGGATGGGTGATGCGGGTCAGCTGCTGCGTTGCAAGGTGCGCTTCAAGGAATTCGTATTCCTGTCCGACGCCGTGTTCCTTGACGGCGTGGTGAGCAAGCTGTTCGTGGACGAGCGCGGACGCCACATCGCACGTGTGAGCACCACGGCCAGCAATCAGCGTGGCACGTTGGTGATGGATGGTTTCGCGGATGTCATGCTGCCCAGCAAGGAGGCGTGAATATGGACGATAAGCTCCAGGAGATAAGGGCGATCCTCGAGGACGTGCTTGCCATAGATGCCAGCGGACTCACGCAGGACAGCAGCTTCGAGTCGCTGGGTCTGGATTCACTTGATTCCATCGAGTTGATCGTGGAGGCGGAGGAGCGCTTCAACGTCGATTTGAGCGATGCTCCCGCATTGCTCACTGTGGCCGACTTACTGGATCTATTGCCGTAGCGCTGTTGAGGAACTGGTACAGACTCACGCCGCGCTCGGGCAGCCCCAGTTTGCGCCTGATGCTGGCACGATGGGAATCGACCGTCTTGGTGGAAAGACAGAGCATGGTCGAGATCTCCTTGGTGGTCTTGCCCATCTTGATGAGGCTGATGATCTCGCGCTCACGGGCGGTCAGGTCGCCATTGCTCAAGTGGATGAACTGGGGTTCGCGGCCGCCGTTGGCACCCATCACCAAGCGGGAGATCTCGTTGACCATCTCCTGCTGGTCGCCCTTCAAGCCGGTGCTCTCCAAGGTCAGAAGCAGGGGCAGGATGGCGCTCTCGATCTCGCGGCGGTAGTTCTCCCTTATCTCCCGCTCCTTGTCCTGCATGCGACGCAGGAGGACATCGATGGCGACGTTCATGTCGCGCTCTTTGTCTTCCAATGCGTCGATCTGCTTCTTGAATTCCTCCAGCAGCTCCAGGTGTGCCACGGAATCGGTCAGGTCCTCGCCCATGAGTACCGTCACGTTGTTCACCTTCGAGACGGTGAGCTCGATATGGATGCTCGTATCCAGGTTATGGCCGGCAAGGCGGTAATTGTCCACCGTGTCGCTGCCGCCTTCCTGGTGGATGGTGCGC
>JAFRFV010000118.1 GCA_017434185.1 Coriobacteriales bacterium | reverse complement strand
GGCATCCTCGACGCGAAGATCCGTGATGGAGGACGTGCCGCCCGTACGGCCGAAGAGACCGATGTACTCGGTGGTACCGCTCGCATCCGCTCCCTCGAGCTCGACCGAGATCGAGAAGTTGCGGATGCTGTTGCCCTGGCCATCGAACGCGCCGTCGAAGGAATTGCCGTACTCGCCGCCGCCGACGGGCTCGATCTGGGCTCCGGCGAAGTTGAGGTTGCCGCCCAGGTTGACGGTCTTACCCGCGAAGGACTCCTGGATGGCGGGGGTGGAGGCATCGCCGTCGGTATCCGCGATGCCGTTCACCAGGT
Source organism: Coriobacteriales bacterium (assembly GCA_017434185.1). Taxonomy (GTDB): domain Bacteria; phylum Actinomycetota; class Coriobacteriia; order Coriobacteriales; family RUG844; genus RGIG2431. The sequence goes on along the minus strand of JAFRFV010000118.1, from coordinate 2,482 downwards.
TGGCGAAGCCCACCCACTGCGCGGGCGTGCTGATGGTGTAACTCGATGCGCCCGCATCGTACCAATCGTAATTGGGACGCGGTGCGGCAGCCTGCGAGAACAGGGGGAACGCGATCGCCGCGGCAACGGCGACGACCAGCGCGAACACGCCCGACCTGATGGTTCTCCCCCGTCCCGTAGCTGAATGTCTGCCTCGGCTCATCTCCAGCCTCCTAGACGGCTATGCAAACACGCTCGGTGCGGCCGGGTTCCACCTCCACGTCGAGCACGCGAGCGTCGATGTTGTAGATCGTGTTCAGGACGTCGGTGGTGATGCATTCGCTGGTGGGGCCATCACGCAGGATGTCGCCCTTATCCATCACGACCACACGATCGGCGCAGAACAGTGCGTGGTCGGGATCGTGCGTGACCATGATCACAGCTTTGCCCATGCGCGAGAGTGTCTTCATGCGGGAGAGCACCAATTGCTGATTGCCGAAGTCGAGTGCAGCAGTGGGCTCGTCCATCACCAGGATCTGGGACTGCTGAGTGAGCGCGCGGGCGATGAGTACCAACTGCTGCTGGCCTCCGGAAAGTTGCGTATACGCTTTGTCGGCCAACTCGGCGATACCCAACATGGAAAGTGCCTGATAGGCAACCGCCTTGTCATGCTCCGTCACGCGCGCCATGCGATTGATGTAGGGGGTACGTCCCATGAGCACCACATCCGCGACCTTGAACGGGAAAGGTGGCGTGTGGGCCTGGGGGATATAGGCGAAATGCTTGGCGAGTTCCTTTTCGGGCATACCCTTTATACTCATGCCTTGGATGAGCACATCACCACTCCATATAGGGAGAAGACCCATGAGTGCTTTCAGGGTGGTCGTCTTCCCGCATCCGTTCGCGCCGATGATGCACACGAATTCGCCGGCGTCCACGGTGAAACTCACACCGTGGACGATCTCCGCCTGATGTTTCTTCCCGTACCCTGTGACGAGGTCCTGGGCTTCAAGCAACACGGTCATGATCATCGCCAACCCTTCATGTTGTGTTTGAAGATGACGATGAAGAACGGCACACCCAGGATCGCGGTCAGGATGCCGATGGGGATCTCGACCGTTGCGATCAAACGCGCGATGTTATCCACCAACAGCAGATAGACCGCGCCGATGAACATGGAAGTGGGTAGGAGCACTTTGTAGTTTGGCCCCACCACCGCCCTTGCAAGGTGCGGGATGACGAGGCCGATCCAGCCTACGATACCCGCAACGGCCACGCTTGTGGACGTGATGAGAGTTGACGCGAAGATCACGAGCAAACGAGTGCGCTTGGTGTTGACACCCATAGCGCGGGCTTCTTCGTCGCCGAAGGAGAGCACGTTGAGCTTCCACGATTGCAGGAGCAGTGTGACGAAACCCAGCAGCATGGGGATGACGATGATCCAGAAATCACGTTTGTTGATGTTGGCGAAGGAGCCCATGAGCCAGAAGGTGATGGTGGGCAGCTTGTCATCCGCATCGGCCATGAATTTAACGAGCGAGGTACCGGACTGGAAGAGCGTTCCCACCAGGATGCCCGCAAGGACGAGACCGAGCGTCGGGTCGTAGTCGACCGCCTTGTTGAGCCACACCGCCAAGCCCACGGCCGTCATTCCTCCCAGGAAGGCGAAGAGCTGCACCATCTCGCCGCTCATGTTGCACAGCAGCGCGATGCAGGCGCCCAGTGAGGCACCGGCGGAGGCACCCAGCAGGTCGGGCGAGGTGAGGGGGTTCTTGAACATGCCCTGGTAGCTGGCGCCGGCCACCGAGAGCGCAGCGCCCACCGCCATGACCACCAGGATGCGGGGCAGGCGGATGTTGAAAAGCACGCGCTCGGCCTTGTCCATGGGAATGGCGCCCTCTTTGATGAGGCTGGGATCCTGGAAGCAGGCGATGACGAAATCGAACACCTTCTGCAGGTAGGAACCCGTCGCTTGGAAGATCTCCCCGGGTGTCATGGTGAACTGGCCGAGCATGAAGGAGCCGAAGAATGCGATCAACACCGCGGCGGCGATGAGCAGCTTGCGATTGAGAGGGATGTGGGCCTTGAACATCTGATTGGCCTCATCCATCTCCTCCTGCGTCAGGACGTGATCGTTCACCTCCTGATCGAGAGTGGGATCGGATGTGGGCTCGCTCATCAGTCGCCCCCCATCGCGCGCGCAGCGCGGATGTCGTCATCGCTCATTGCGCCGTTGGCGGCGCCGGTGCCGGAACCGCCAGACGTGGTGCCGCTCGCAACACCGTCCGTTGTGGGTGTGTCGAACGCGGTGTTGCCGGCGTCATCCTGCGGTGCGAGGATGTAGACCAAGCCGGTGTTGGGATCGCGGTACGCGGTACCGGCCTCGATGTAATAGGATCCTTCCTGCGTGATATCCTGAGGCAGCACCTCGGGATCGATCTGCTCGAGTTGCTCGCCCTCGAGCTTGGTCATGTTGGGGCTAAGGTCGATCTGCCAGAACGAG
>JAFRFV010000117.1 GCA_017434185.1 Coriobacteriales bacterium | reverse complement strand
TGAGGGTTCCCATGTCCACGCTCCTTCCTATCGAGTCGCGCTGTCGCGAAAGATGAGTAGGTACAGGTCTTCGAGCGTTGGATCCACGGGATGCGCATCCGGCGTTGGCGGCGTGTCGGCCACCACGCGCACGACGGCATGTCCGTCACTCGCGTAGCGCACGTTGGCGACCGACAGGTTCGCGGACATCACTTCCGCCTGATGCGCGTCCACGTGGCACTCCCACACTTTGCCGGTTGCTTGGGAGACCACCTGCTCCGGTGTGCCATCGAGCACGAAGGAGCCGCGATTCATCACCATGATGCGACTTGCGATGAATTCGACATCCGAGACGATGTGGGTGGACAGGATGACGATCTTATCCTGTGCGAAGCCCGCTATGAGATTGCGGAAACGCACGCGCTCCTTGGGATCGAGCCCCGCCGTGGGCTCGTCGAGCACGAGGATCGCGGGGTCGTTGATCATCGCCTGCGCGATGCCCAAACGCTGCTTCATGCCGCCACTGAACGTCTTGACCTTGCGTTTCGCATCGTCCGCCAAGCCCACTTCCTCCAGCAGCTGCATGCTGCGCGTGCGGCCATCGCGATTGGAGAAGCCCTTGAGGGTTGCCATGTAGCGCATGAATTCAAGAGCGCTGAAGTCAGGGTAGTAGCCGAAATCCTGCGGCAGGTATCCCAGGAGCGCGCGGTACTCGTCACCCATCGTCGCCGCATCATGGCCATCGAGGAGTATCTGCCCGCCGGTCGGCCTGAGTACGTCGCAGACCATGCGCATGAGGGTCGTCTTGCCCGCGCCGTTGGCGCCCAAAAGTCCGGTGACGCCGGGCGTGAGCTTGGCTGAGACGCGGTCAACGGCTATGCGCGGGCCGAACTGCTTGCTGAGCCTATCGAATACGAGTTCCATGAGTCGCGTCCTTATCTATTCGTTCGTATTGGGAAGGAAGGGCGAGAAGCTGTCGAGTCCAGCGCGAGCGGAGTGCAGGGTCATGATGAGTTCGCGCACGAGCCAGGTGAGTGCGATAGCCGCAGCGCCACCCCATACGGTGAGCGATGCGTGGTCGTAGATATTGGGGATAAGCGCTCCTGCTCCCGCGAGCAGAACCGAGCACGCTATCGTCCACATGGCGCAGAGCAGCACCGCATTCTGGGGGTTCGCACGTCTGAGGATCGCAAGCGACCCTGCGCACGAGAAGAAGAATGGCGGGCACGCCCAAAGCGCAACGACGAAGGCGTTCGTGTTGATGGATGCTGCCGTGCAGGCGATCATGATCGCGACCACGAGAGAAGACGAACATCCCAGCGCAAGGCAACGCGCCATCATGGCACTCGCCGCGTTGTTCGGGCACGAGTATTCCAGCTCCGCCACGCCGTGGAGCTTGCTCGCGTGCATGGTCGGCAGGCCAACGAGCACCGTCACCGCCGAAAGGATCCCCACTGTGAGCTTCACCGTCTCGGGGGCTTCCTCCGAGATGACTGTGATGAACATGAAAGCGACGAGCACGATCTGCGCCAGCCACACCCATGCGGGGATGTAACGGACCTGCGCAGCCACGAAGGCAGCATGGCCGATGCTCTTCCTGCCCGCGATGCGTACACGAGCATCTTCCTCCATCATCAGGGTCACGAGAGCATCCGGGATCCTGCTGCCCGTGCCGTCGCGTTGTGCTGCATAATGGGCCGCCAGCATGGCTTCCAAACCCGTCTGCTCGCGCTTATCCATCCAGATCACCATCCTTCATCGCGCCTTCGAGGAACTTCAATGCGGACTGGATGCGTCTTCGAACGGAGAAGCGACTGATACCCAGAGCTTGGGCAATCTCGTTGATCTCGAGGTCGGAGCCGAAGCGAAGCTCGACGGCCTCGCGTTGCTCACTGGGCAGCTTCGCGAGCGCTTCTTCGAGCAGCGGGTCCCGAATAGAATCCTGACTGTCGACGACGTCGAAATCGAGCGTGACCTTTTCGAACCTGCGTACCCGGCGCGCGTCGATGCATACGCTCCT
>JAFRFV010000116.1 GCA_017434185.1 Coriobacteriales bacterium | reverse complement strand
TTCTCTGCCGATATCAGCGGTGATAAGACCGGCCTCATGTACAGCTACGCATGGAGCTGGGAGGGCCAGTGGGGCGACAACTGGAGTTCCACCAAGCTCGAGACCGGTGGCATGACCACCCAGGAAAGCGGCAGTTTCACCGCGAACAAGACCGGCACCTATCATGTATGGATCGATGTGGAAGATGCGCAGGGCAATTCCGCCACCACCGACCGTGCTTATGTCACTGTGAACGAGAAGCCGCTCCCCTGGACATTGAATGGAGTCACGGTGCTCACTCCCGATGCTCTTGCGGGTGACAATGTGCACTTCGCGGCGGATATCAGCGGTGATAAGACCGGCCTCAAGTACAACTACGCATGGAGTTGGGAAGGCCAGTGGGGCGACCTTTGGAGCTCCACCAAGAAGGAGACCGGAAGCATGACCGTCAAAGAAAGCAGCTTCTTCAAGGCGACTCTTCCCGGTACCTATCATCTGTGGGTCGATGTGGAGGATGCGGAGGGGAACTCCGTCACCTCCGAGAAGACTTATTTCACGGTCAAGGTCAAGCCCGAATACGTTGGAACTTGGAATGCCGTCACGATCTACAGCGAGGAGTTGGGGCTTCATCAAATGGCCGAGGTCGGTTTGACTGCGACCATCGATATCAGCGAGAAGGGCATCTTCGTCATGTGGGGCAGCCTGTTCGACGATTTGGTCTTCACCGACATCCTCATCCCGTACGATGGCGCATATGCCATCTATGGCGACGATGGGGATCTGCGATTCACCATCAAGATTCAAAGTGGTCAGCTGATCTTCGATGTCGTCGGTGGTGATCCTTCGCAGCGCTTCACCCTCGCATGCGACAAGGTGTAGTGGGGACACGTCCTCGTTCCACGTAGCGCTTATCCACAATCCACAGGAAAGCGTTACCCGGCATACTCCTGAAGGCTGATTGCGGCAGCGTCCGTTCCCCTCTATAGTGGTATCAGGACGTATAGCTCGAGAAAGGACGCTGCCATGGCAAGTCTTTCCGCTTGTAGGGTCAGACGTGGGCTCCTATCCGCCGCCCTCGTATTGGCCTCCACCTTCGCCCTTGCGCTTATCCTATTCTGTCCAATCGCCGTCTCGCAGGCGCATGCCCAGACCTACCAGGGCACGGCGGGCGACCTCACCTGGTCGCTCGACACCGACAGCGAGATCCTCTCCATCAGCGGCACGGACCACATGCCCAACTACACGACGGACAATCCGGCGCCGTGGGCTGCTTACAAGGATCAGATCAACAAGGTGTACATCCATCCCGGTGTGCGCAGTATCGGTGAGTACGCCTTCTACGACTTCGACAACCTGCAGCATGTGAACCTTGGTGGCGACGCCTGCGAGATCGAGTACATCGGCAAGTACGCCTTCTACGAGTCAGGGCTCTCGACCATCATCATCCCCGCGTACGTGGAGAATCTGGGCTTTTGCTGCTTCGGCCACTGCTACGCGCTCACCAACGTGCAGATAGCGGCGAACTCCCAGCTCTCGATGATAGGCGCCTCCGCCTTCTGCGATTGTGTCTCGCTACAGTTCTTCGACTTCGGCGAGCATTCCCAGCTGCTGGCTCTGGACAATGAAGCGTTCAAGGGCTGCACGGGCCTCTCGAGCATCAAACTCCCCGACACGCTCATGTACATCCATCAGTACGCCTTCCAGGACTGCAAGCGTCTGAGCAGTATCGTGATCCCCAGCGGCTTACTGCAGGTGCAGAAGGGTGCTTTCCTGCGCTGCACCTCGCTGCGTACCATCAAGTTCATGGGCTTCGAGCCGCCGGTTCTGGGTGAGAACATCTTCAGTGGTGTGACCGCCACGGCCAAGTACCCCATCGGCTCGACCGCGTGGACCGATGATGTCACGCTCGACTACGGCGGCAGCATCACCTGGGAGGAGGACGATGCCCTGGTGAGCGGCGATTGCGGCGCGAACGTCATGTGGTGGCTCGACTTGAGCGACGGCGTCCTGCATATCTCCGGCTCCGGCGCGATGGACGACTGGAGCTCGCAGAGTGAGGTGCCCTGGGCCAGCTACGTGAGCTCTCGCAGCATCAAGACGGTCGTGGTGAACGAGGGCGTGATCAGCATCGGCACCCGCGCCTTCTCGGGCTGCGGTTCGCTCACGCAGGTCTTCCTGCCCGAGAGTCTCACGCGCATCAATGGCATGGCCTTCTACGGCACCTCCATCAGCAGCGTCTACATCCCCAGCGCCGTGGTCGAGGTGGGCGGCCAGGCCTTCTACAACTGCAGCAAGCTGGCCACCGTCACCTTCGGCGCCAACAGCCAACTCGTCACCATCAGCAGCGGCGCCTTCCAGAATTGCCCGCTCATCTCGAACATCCAGATTCCCGGCCGCGTGACGACCATCAACGGCAATGCCTTCGCTGGTGATACTGGGATAAGCGCGATCCAGTTCCTGGGAAGCTGCCCCTCGCATATCGCCAGCAGCGCCTTCACGGGCGTGACCGCCACGGTGAGTTATCCCAGCGGCGATGCCACCTACACCAGCGCGACGATGCTCGACTACGGCGGTGACCTCACGTGGGAGAGCCACGGCACCATCCTGACCGGCAAATGCGGTGATCGCCTCCGCTGGTCGCTCAACACGGGCAGCGGCGTCCTGACCATCACGGGCGACGGCGACATGTACAACTACAACACCGGCACCAATCGCGCACCGTGGTATTCGTACCGCGCCTCCATCACGGACATCATCCTTCCCAACGGCATGAACAAGATCGGCGCCTGTGCCTTCTATGGCTGCAACGCCATCGACTACGTCGATCTGCCCAACAACCTGCGGATCATCGAGAGCTCCGCCTTCATGAACTGCACGGCGCTGCGCTACGTGACAATCCCGTCCTGGACGAACAACATCGGTGCGAACGCCTTCTACGGCTGCAGTGAGCTGCGTGGTGTCAGCTTCGCTTCGGGCTCCAACTGCACGGTCATCTCCAGTGGTGCTTTCAGGAACTGCACGAGCCTGGACGGCATCCAGCTGCCCAGCAGCCTGAAACAGATCGGCCCCAGTGCCTTCCGCGGCTGCAGCGCTTTGACCTCGATCACGATTCCCGGCAGTGTAACCCAGATCTGGGGGAGCGCCTTCGAGGGTTGCAGCAAGCTCGCGTCCGTCGATTTCGAGGGAAGCAAGCCCCAGGTCTCCTACAGCAGCGACAGCAGCAATGCGCCCTTCTATGGCGTGACCGCCACCGCATACTATCCCACCGGCAACAGCACTTGGACCACCGCCGCGCAGCAGGAGATCGGCCCCAGCATGACCTGGCGCTCGCTCGTGACCACGGTCTCCGGCAACTGCGGCAAGCAGGGCGACAACCTCACCTGGGAGCTCAAGACCGGCACCGGCACGCTCACCATCAGGGGCAGCGGCGCCATGGCGGATTACACGGCCACCAACAAGGCGCCGTGGGCGGATTACACGGTGCGCCATGTGGTCGTGTATCCCGGCGCCACCAACATCGGCTCCTATGCCTTCGCCAACACCGCGGTCCAGGATGTCGAGCTCACCGGCAGCATCGTCGCGATCAAGGACCATGCCTTCTATCACTGCACGAGCCTGTCCCAAGTGCGTTTGCCCGAATTCCTGACCAGTATCGAGAACAACGCGTTCGAGGGTTGCAGCAGCCTGCAGGTGGTCGAGATCCCGGGTGGCGTGACCATCATCGGTGCCGCCGCCTTCAAGAACTGCAGCTTCCTCGAGACCGTCATCATCCCCGCCGACGAGCATCTGGGTTCGATCAACGCCGAAGCCTTCTACGGCTGCAGCTCCCTCAAGAACTTCACCTTCGCGCGCAATCTCACGGACATCGGCAGCAGCGCATTCGCTGGCTGCAGCGATCTTGCGGGCATCAGCTTCCAGAGCGCAACGCCGCCCACCATCGCGTCGAACGCCTTCAGCGGTGTGACCGCCACGGCGCTGTACAACGGCAACCTGACCGCGTGGACCAGCAGCGACGTGATCACCAAGGGCTTCGGTGGCAACCTTACCTGGAAAGCCTCCAGCGGCAACAACTTCGGTTGGTGCGGCGACAACGCCATCTGGAGCTTCGACCTCAACACGCGTGTGCTGCGCATCACCGGCAGTGGCCCCATGTACGAATACGGCAGTGCGGACCAGACGCCTTGGACCAACTTGATGGATGACTTCCGCACCTTGGAGGTCTCCGGTGTGAACTACATCGGTGACCACGCATTCGAGGATGCGGCGATTCTGGAAGACATCGTGTGGAACGATGACGCCGTGCTCTACATAGGCGACTACGCCTTCGCGGACTGCATCTCCATCGAGTCCTTCGAGCTGCCGCCCGCCGTCATCGGCATCGGTACGCATGCCTTCGATGGCGATTACAACATGTACGCCCTGGACTTCCCGGAGACGCTCGGCATCATCGGCGACTACGCCTTCGCGTACTGCTCCAACATGGACGAGCAGTATTTCCATGGTGATGCCCCGCAGATCGGGCAGGACGCCTTCAAGACCGTGGGTGCTTTCATGTGGTACCCACTCAACTCCAACGGCTGGACCACCGATGTGATGCAGCAGTATGGCGGCGCGCTCACTTGGAAGCCCTATGAGGATACGCGTTCCGGCATCTGTGGCTACGATGAAGGCGGCGCGGTGCTGCGTTGGGAGCTCAACACGGCCACCGGCGAACTCGTGTTCACGGGTTCCGGCGTGATGGAGGACTATACGGGCAACGCGCTCGCTCCGTGGTATGAGTATGCGGATAAGGTCAGCAGCGTGCAGCTTGCCAAGGATCAGGAGAACATCGGCAACCTGGCGTTCGCGAACTGCGTGAACCTGCAGCATGTGGCCGTGCCCGACGGTTGCCAGGTCAAGAGTGTGGGTATGAACGCCTTCGTGAACTGCAACTCGCTCACCGGCATCGACATCCCCGCGAGTGTGACCACCGTGAGCACCAACGCCTTCAGGAACTGCAGCTCGCTCGAGAACGTCGCGTTCCTGGGTGGCAGCGTGGACTACATCGCCTTCGATGCCTTCACCGGTGTCACCGCCACCGTCACGTATCCCCAGGGCGGCGCCTGCTGGACGGATGAGATGTTCCAGGATTATGGCGGCGACCTCACCTGGGTGGCGACCGGCGCCGTGGACAGCGGCCAGTGCGGCGACGACCTGTACTGGAGCTTCGATGAGAGCAGCGGTACGCTCACCATCATGGGCGACGGCGACATGTGGGACTTCGTGAGCGTGAGCGCGCATCCGTGGAGCGTCTTCGATGCGGACATCGTGGCGGTGCTCATCGACGATGGTTGCACGCATGTGGGCGCCTACGCCTTCGCTGGCACCACGGTGGAGGAAGTCGAGATGCCCACCAGCGTAACGAGCCTTGGCGAGAGCGCCTTTCAGAACGCGGTCTACCTTGAAGTCGTCGAGCTCTCGCCCGCGATACAGGTGATAAGCGAATACGCCTTCTACGGTTGCAGCTCGCTCACGAGCATCACGCTGCCGCAGGAACTCGTGACCGTCGACGGTGATGCCTTCGCTCGCAGCGGTCTTGAGAGCGTGACCATCCCCGATGGCGTGAGTGGCATCGGCGGCGTCGCCTTCGCGAACTGCTACGACCTGACCGATATCACGTTCGCTGGCAGCGCGCCCGGCGTGATCGCCAGCAACGCCTTCGCCAACGTGGTGGCCAACGTGCACTACCCGATCAGCGACACGAGCTGGACCAGCGCGAACAAGCTCGACTACGGCGGCACGCTCACCTGGGATGACGCTGGTCCGTGGGTGCTCAACGGCATCAACGCTCCCGCCACCGCCTATGTGGGTGACACCGTGACCTATAGCGCGAACCTGAGCGGCAACACGAACGGACTGCAGTACAACTATGCATGGAGCTGGGAGCACCAGTGGGGCGATGATTGGAGCTCCACCAAGCTCGTGACCGGCGACTACACGACCGATGCGAGCGGCAGCTTCACTCCCAGCAAGGAAGGCACCTACTACCTGTGGCTCGACGTGACCGACGGCAGCCGCACCGAGACCAGCCTCGAGGCGGCCGTGGTGGTGACCAAGAAGCCCAAGACCTGGACTCTGAACGGTGTCAACGCGCCTTCGACCGCGCATATCGGCGACACCGTCAACTTCAGTGCCGATATCGTGAACGACCCCGGAAACCTGCAGTTCAGCTATGCGTGGAGCTGGGAGGGCCAGTGGGGCGACGACTGGAGCTCCACCAAGAAGGAGACCGGCGGCATGACCACGGCGACCAACGGTTCGTTCACGCCCACCAAGGAAGGCACCTACTACCTGTGGATCGACGTGAGCGATGGCAGCAACGACGAGACCACGGCGCAGTTCGCGGTCACCGTGACCAAGCAGCCGCCGGCGTGGACCCTCAATGGCGTGACCGTTCCCGCGACGGCGAATGTGGGTGACACCGTGGTCTTCTCCGCGGACAACACCGGCGACAAGACCGGCTTCACCTACAGCTACGCCTGGAGCTGGGAGGGCCAGTGGGGCGACAACTGGAGCTCCACCAAGCT
>JAFRFV010000009.1 GCA_017434185.1 Coriobacteriales bacterium | reverse complement strand
GTTGCCTGCTCACGCAGGTGCTCGAACAGGAGCTGGGCAACCCCGCGCGTATCGCCGCCATCAGCGGCCCCAACCATGCCGAGGAGGTCTCAAGGGACATCCCCAGCGCCACGGTGGTCGCCAGCACCGACCCCGCATGCGCCGCCTTCTTCCAGGAGCTCCTGATGAGCCCCAGTCTCCGCGTCTACACTTCGCACGATGTGACCGGCGTCGAGATATGTGCCGCTGCCAAGAACATCGTCGCCATATTCAACGGCGCCTCCTGTGCGCTGGGCTACGGCGACAACACTTCCGCCATGATCATGACCCGTGGTTTGGCCGAGATGAGCCGTCTCGTGCTCGCCCTTGGCGGCGATCCGCTCACCTGCCAGGGCCTTGCGGGCATGGGCGACCTCATCGCCACGTGCACGTCGCGTCACTCACGCAACCGCAGCCTGGGCGAACTCATCGCCCGTGGTGGCACACTCGAGGAATTCACCGCCCGCACCCACATGGTCGCCGAAGGCGCCAACGCTGCCATCACCGTGACTGACCTCGCGCGTGAGCACGGCGTCGAACTCCCCCTGGCGCAAGCGCTGCGCGCCATCCTGTGGGAGGGTGCGGCCGTGGAGGATGTCGTCTACGATCTCATGATGCGTCCGCCCAAGGCGGAGTTCGCAGGATTGGAGGAATAGCATGTTCGGACCCATCGGTATCGCCCCATCCATCCTTTCCGCAGACTTCATGAATCTGGAGCGCGACATCCGCATGATCGAGGAGGGTGGCGCGGACTGGATTCACGTCGACGTGATGGACGGGCACTTCGTTCCCAATCTGACCATCGGTGTTCCCCACGTCAAAGCGCTCAAACGCATGGCCAAGCTTCCCTTGGATGTGCATCTCATGATCAGCAATCCTGAGCGCCAGGTGCCCTGGTTCATCGCCGCCGGTGCGGATATGGTGACCGTGCACATCGAGGCCACCCAGGATCCCATCGCGCTTCTGGAGAGCATCAAGGAGGCCGGCTGCAAGGCCGCCATCGCCATCAATCCCCCCACGCCCATCGAGGCCATCAGGGACTGCATCCCCCATGCGGACATGGTACTGGTCATGAGCGTCAACCCCGGTTTCTCCGGCCAGTCCTTCATGCCCGAGTGCATCCAGAAGGTCGCCCAGGTGTCCGCTTGGGCCAAGCAGGACGGCGTCGACTCGATCATCGAGGTCGATGGCGGCATAGGCGTCAAGACGGCCGCGCTCATGACCTCCCAGGGTGCCGACCTGCTGGTTTGTGGCAACGCCTGCTTCGGTGCGCCGGATCCCAAGCAGGCCATCAGCGACATCCGCAAGGCGGGCGAGAGCTTTTGACGGTCTATCTGGACAACGCCGCATCCACGCCTCTGGACCCGCGTGTCCTGGAGGCCATGATGCCCCATCTCACGGACGTCTACGGTAACGCGACGGCCCTGCACGGCCTGGGCCGCCAGGCGAACACCGCGCTCGAGCAGGCACGCAGCACCGTCGCCCGCCTGCTGGGCGCCAAGCGTCCCAACGAGATCATCTTCACCAGCGGTGGCACGGAAAGCGACAACGCCGCCATCCTGGGCATCACGCAGGGCAAGGTGAAACGTGGCAACAAGGCGCATGTCGCGGTATCCAACATCGAGCATCATGCGGTTCTCAACAGCGCCCAGCAGCTCGTCTTCCTGGGTCATGAGTGCAGCCAGATCCCCTGTGATAAGCGCGGCTTCATCCAGCCCGATTCGCTTGTCGCAGCCCTGCGCTCCAACACTATGCTCGTGAGCGTCATGGCCGCCAACAACGAGATCGGCACCGTACAGGACATCGTTGCACTCGCCAAGGCAGCCCATGATGTAGGAGCCTGCTTCCACACGGACGCCGTGCAGGCGCTGGGCAAGGTGGACCTGCATCTGGATGCCATGGGCGTGGATGCCGCCAGCTTCAGCGGCCACAAGATCCATGGTCCAAAGGGTGTGGGCGTTCTCTACCTGCGCAGCCGCACACCCTTCCGCAGTCAGATGGCGGGTGGCGGGCAGGAGGCCGGCATGCGCAGCGGCACTCCCAACGTCGCGGGTGCCGTGGGCTTCGCCAAGGCGCTCGAACTCGCCTGCCAGCAGCGCGAGCAGGAGAACGCCCGTGAGCAGCAGCTGCGCGACCATCTCGCGGATCGCCTGCTGCAGGGCTCCGAGCGCATTCATCTGGTGGTTGACCCGCGCGGCGCCGATGCGATGGGGGAGTGCAGGGCTTATCTGCCGGGAATGCTTTCCATAGTGGTGGAGGGTCAGGAAACACAGACGATGCTGCTGCGTTTGGATGAGGCCGGATTCTGCGTATCCGGTGGCAGCGCGTGCTCGAGCGGCTCGCTGGAGCCCAGCCATGTGCTCAAGGCGCTGGGTATCAAACGCGATCTGGCCTATGGCGCGCTGCGCATCTCTTTGGGACACGACACGAGCCAGAAGGACGTGGACGACTTCGCTAACGCCCTGCTGGCCATCGTATAGCAGGAGGTCAGTATGCATGGATTGATGGACTGCCATCTGCACACGGTCTACTCGGGCCATGGTGAGGGCAGCGTCGCACAGGTGGTCCAAGCCGCCAAGGAGCGGGGCTTCAGCCACATCTGCTTCACCGAGCACCTGCCGGTTCCGGCGGGCATCGACGATGGTTTCACCTTCTCCATGAGCCCACAGGAAGTGATCGCCTATCGCAACGAGGTCCTGGAAGCCCGCGAGGCGAATCCACAGATGACCATCGTCTACGGTGGCGAGGCGGATTGGTTCGGTGACAACATGGACTTCCTGCTGCAGACCACCAAGGGCTATGAGTACCTGCTGGGTTCCTGCCATATGATCGACTACTGGGAATACGATCATCCAGACCTGATCCACACCTGGGAGGGCAAGGATGTCGACGCGGTCTGGCGCCGCTACTTCGAGGTTTGGTGCGAGGCCGCATCGAGTCCTGTGCCCTTCACGTGCATGGCGCATCCCGACCTGGTCAAGAAGTTCGGGCATCGCTGCAGCTTCGATCCGCGTGAGCTCTACGCGCATGCCGCACAGGTCGCCGCTGCCAACGGTCGCATGGTCGAGGTCAACACGAGCGGGCTCTTCTGCCCCTGTGCGGAGCAGTATCCCGGTCCGGAGTTCCTGAAGGCCTTCTGCCACGCCGGCGTGGACTGCACCGTGGGCTCCGACGCTCACAGCCCCGCCAAGGTGGGGCGCCGCATCCGTTTCGCTTTGGCGGCCATGTACGCTGCGGGCTATCGTTGCGTCACGCTTCCAAGGCCAGACGGTGATCGTGATTACGTCGCACTGGAGGAATTGCTATGAGCGCGATGACCCTCCGCGAACTCGAGCAGGGCCTCTTCGAGGCCTTCCCCGAGCGTCTGGCGGATGATTTCGACAACGTGGGGCTGTTGCTGGGCAACGCGGATGCCACGGTCGAACGCGTGGCGATCGCCCTCGACCCCAGCTTGAAGGCGCTGGAACAGGCAATCGAACTGGGCTGCAACGTCCTGCTCACCCACCATCCGCTGTTCTTATCCACCAAAGCTCCCACGCGCTTCGTCACGGGCGATGCTGCCCCGCAGGACGATCACGACGATATCGGCTGCCAGCAGGCGGCCCGCACGCTGCTCGCGGCGGCGAAGGCGGACGTCGCGCTCATCGCGATGCACACCAACCTGGACTTCGCCCCCGTCACACAGCCTCACATACCCCAGCTGCTGGGCATGGATTACGTCGAGCCGCTCGTGCACATGGGTGGGAACGGCGCCGGTTACGGCCAGCTCTGCGAGGTGCAGGGGATAAGCGCGGGCGAACTCGCTGCACACTGCCACGAAGTGCTGGGAGCGCCGCCCAGGCTCTGGGGAGACCCCAACCGCGTGCTCTCGCGCGTGGCGTATGGGCAGGGCGCTGCGGGCGACTTGATCGTGCCGGCGCTGCGCGCTGACTGCGATTGTGTGGTTTGTGGGGAGTTGCGCTATCACACGGCAACAGCGGCATTACAAGCTGGGCTGACGTTGATCGAATTGGGGCATGATGTCTCCGAACGCCCCTTGATCCAAGTGCTCGAACGCGCCGCGCTCGATCTGGGACTCGAACGCGGGCAAGTGGTATGCTTGGACCTTGAGCCTGACTGGGAGACCATTCTCATGGTCCAGGATGTGCAGGAGGTGGAACTCGATGTCTGAGATGGATGATCTGCTCGCCTTGCAGGAGGTCGATCTGGTGATCCTGCGGGCAAGCAAACGTCTGGAGGGCCTGCCACAACGCGAGGCGATACTGGCCAATCGCAAGAAGCAGGCCGAGGTTGATGCCAAGGCGGCACAGGTGAAGGCGCTCAAGGATCAGTGCGAAGCCAAGCTGGAGGACCTCCAAACGAGGGATGCCCAGTTGGCCGCGAAGATCGATGAGACCCAGGCCCTCATCAACGAGGCTGACGATTTCCGCACGGTCGATGATCTGACCGAAGACCTGGTACGAGCCGTCAAAGCACGCGAGAAGGTGGATTTCGAACTCACCTCGCAACTCGAGCTCATGGATCGCATCGAGGGTACCTCCCGACAGGTCGAGCAAGCATCCCAGCAGCTCAAGGCCAAAGAGCTCGAACTCGCGAACAGCTTCAAGCAGGAGGTCCTCGACCTGCGTGCCAAGGTCGCCCAAGCGCAGGAGAGCAGGAAGCAGCTGCTGGAGCGCATCAGCCCCGACCTGCTGCGTCGCTATGAGTCCGTCAAGACCAGCAAGGGCGGTATCGCCGTTGCTGTGAACCTGGGCGACCGTTGCTCCGTGTGCAATGTCACGTTCCAAGAGGGTCAGCGCATCAATCTGCAACGTGGCCCCGCCATCGCAACGTGCCCCAGCTGTGGGCGCCTGTTGCTGCGTCGTGATGGCAAGCTAGGATAGGAGGTTATCGCATATGCTCAGAGGAATCCTCAACACCGACGGTGCTTCCAGGGGCAATCCCGGGCCTTCGGGCATGGGTTTCACCCTCGATCTGGATGATGGCCGCTCCTATCACGGCGGTTGCTTCATCGGCGAGGTCTCCAACAATGTGGCCGAGTATTCCGCCCTCATCTGGGGCTTGGACAACGCCCGTGCCGCCGGCGTCACCCACTTGGAGGTGCTCGCGGACAGCGAGCTCATGGTCAAGCAGCTCAACGGTGAGTACAAGGTCAAGAACATGGGCTTGAAGCCCCTGTTCGCGCAGGCCATGAGCATGCTGGCGGGCTTCAAGGAAGCCACGGTGCGCCACGTCTATCGTTCCAACAACTCCCTTGCCGACGGTCTTGCCAACGAAGGCATCGACAAGCATGGCAAGGTGGGATCCTTCATCAAGCATCCCAGCATCTCGCAGTCCCTCTTCGAGATGCCCGCTTCCGATGCGGGCACGCGCCGCGAGGTCATCTACGAGTCGAAGGTGATGGCGGCCGCTGCCGCTGAAGCCGCCGAGGAGAAGGCGTACCAGGATGCGCTGGCCGCCGAACGCGAAGCGAAGAACGAGGCCACGGAACAGGAGTCCGATGACTTCTCCTGGGCCGACCCGGCCGAGCCTGAGGATGACGCTCTGGTGGCACCCGACTTCAAGGCGGTCGAGCCCGCGCAGGGTGCGCAGGAGGCGATCGTCTTCGACGCCAGCGATGCGGCTCTGGCACCGGTCCCGCCCAAGAACATCCGCGAGGGCAGCGCTCCCCAGCGCATATTCGACACGCAACCCATCGAACCGCATGGGGTCTATGAACTCACGGTCAAGGAGCACTTCGATGCCGCCCATGCCCTTGTGGGATATCCCGGCAAGTGCCGAAACCTGCATGGACACACCTGGGATGTCGAGGTCTCCGTCGAGGGTACCCAGCTGGACGAAGTAGGCATCCTGTATGACTTCAAGGCCCTCAAGACCGACCTGCTGGAGATCCTCGATCAGTTCGACCACAAGTTCCTCAACGAGGTCGAGCCCTTCACCCAGATGAACTCGACGGCGGAGAACCTGGCACGTGTGATCTTCGAGCAGATGGAGGAGCGCCTGCCCGCCCATGTCACGCTCACCGAGGTCTGTGTGTGGGAAAGCCCCATCGCGCGTTTGCGTTACCGCAAGGTCCACTGATCGCCCGGCAGGGGAGGAATTCACGATGGATGCGATGAAGAAGCCCTGCGTCCTGGTGGTGGATGACGAGAAGTCCATCGCCGATCTCATCGTCACGCTGCTCCAGAGCGAGGGTTTCGACGCTGTGGCCGCCTACGATGCCCATTCCGCTCTTGCGGCTTTCTCCGCCGCCAAGGATGGTCTCGACCTTCTCATCCTGGACGTGATGATGCCCGATATGGATGGCTTCGAGCTCTGCAGACGCATCCGCAGCGACTCCAACGTGCCCATCATCTTCCTTTCCGCCAAGGACGGTGAGGCGGATAAGGTCGTCGGACTCACCCTGGGTGGCGACGATTACGTGGCCAAGCCCTTCAAGCCCCGCGAGCTGGTTGCTCGCGTGCGCTCCTGCCTGCGTCGTGCCTCCATGACCGCCCCCGCATCCCCCAAGCTGCTCGCCATGAGGGGGATCGAAGTCGATCTTGATGCCCACAGCGTCACAGTCAACCAGACACCCGTCCAGCTCTCTCCCAAGGAATTCGACATCCTGGTGCTGCTCATGCAGGCGTCGGGCAAGCCCTTATCCACCAAGGAACTCTACGAGACGCTCTGGACTGAACGTTATGGTGAGAACGCCGCCAATGCCGTGATGGTGCACATGCGCCACCTGCGCCGTAAACTCGAGGAAGCAGGGGATGGCAGCAACTACATCGAGACCGTCTGGGGTGTTGGCTACAAGATAGTCCCCGACGCGCACGGTATGCGAGCCTAGCATGGCAAGGTCGAGCAGCGCACAGACGAAGGTCCTGCGCAAGAGACTCCTCATTCGGGTCTCCATCGCCCTTCTGCTCTACGCTGCTGTTGTCGCCGCCGTCTTCTATCTGTTCAGCAACTACGTTGGGCCCACTGCGGAGAACTGGGTCAAGGAGACCGTGAGCGGGCAGTGGGAACGGATGGACCAGCGTGAGTTCGATCACTTCCGCCGCGAGATGCGCGAAGAGGGCCGTCGCATGGAGGACTTCGAGGTGCATCATCACGAAGATGGCAGTGTCGAGGTGCGCGATATCCGCTTCTTCATGACACTGCGTATGTTCAAATATCCTCTTGAGGTGCTCCTTGTTCTGGGTGGCTTGCTCGTCATCGTCCTGGTGGAACTCGGACGCGTGCTCAAGCACTTCGATTCACTCTCCCATGCGGTGAACGGCCTCTTCAAGGATCGCGCAGCCACCATCGATTTGCCCGATGAGCTTTCGATCGTGCGTTCCGAGCTCACCGAGTTGCAAGAACGATCGTTGGCGGACGAACGGGCGGCACAGGCTGCGGAGCAGCGCAAGAACGAGCTCGTCGCCTACCTCGCCCATGACATCCGCACGCCCCTCACCTCCGTGCTCGGATACCTCTCATTGCTCAAGGAGAACCCCGAGCTTCCTCAAGAGGAGCGGGAGCGCTACACGGACATCGCACTGGACAAGGCCGTGCACCTGGACTATCTGGTCAACGAGTTCTTCGACATCACCCGCTACAACCTACAGGACATCCCGGTGCAGCGCAAAGAGGTGGATGTCGCTATGCTCTGTGCTCAGGTGGCGGATGGGTTCTACCCCGTGGCGGACCAGAAGGACATCGAGATCGAGCTGCACCTGCCTGCGGAGCGTCTCGCACAGGTGGATGCGAACATGCTGGCGCGCGCTCTCTCCAACATCATGCGCAATGCGCTCTCGTATGCCAGTACGGGCACGCAGGTGAAACTCACGCTGGCGGATGTGCAGGTGGACGGCAAGCCCGGTTTCGCCATCTGCATCGAGGACGAGGGTCTCGAGATCCCACCCGAGCAGATCAAGGATGTGTTCGATAAGTTCTTCCGCGCGAGCGCCGCGCGTTCCACCGATAGGGGAGGAGCCGGGCTGGGCCTTGCCATCGCACATGAGATCGTGCTCGCCCACGGCGGCGATATCCAAGTGAGCAGTGGCGACGGCCGCACCTGCTTCCGCGTCCTCATCCCCGACTTCACCGAGTAGCCATTCGTGGGACTTCTGCGCAAAATCTGGTCGCTCGAG
>JAFRFV010000115.1 GCA_017434185.1 Coriobacteriales bacterium | reverse complement strand
TTCATACAGGAAGTCCTCGAGCAGCGGATACTCAGCGGGAAGCATATGTCGGATCGTGACAGGCATGGTGGTCAGAATCGTCACTTATGGGGTTGTAGGGTGGTCAGAATCGTGGCTCGTGGGGTTGCACAACCCCATATCCTCTCGAATTGACCACCCTGTAACCCCAGATGTTTCCATTTTGACCATACCCTCCCTCACATGTTTCCCAGACGGACGTCTGGGAGGTAGGTACGGGCGATGGTGGCGAGATGACGCATCGTGCTCTTGGGTGTGGGTGAGGCGTCGCTCATCTTGCAGCAGGGGAAGAAGCGACTCAGATGGTAGACGGGCTGCGGATCGAGTGTCGCCAGGCGCTGAGCGATGCTCGCGATGGCTTCGTCGGAGTCGTTGAGGCCCGGAATCACGAGTGTGGTCACCTCCACATGGCAGCCCTCCGCGCTGAGCGATCGGATGCAGTTCCAAACCGCCTCGTAGTTCCCACCGCAGCGGTCGTAGAAGGCCTGGTCAGGGCCCTTGAGATCGATGTTCGCGGCATCGATGAGGGGCAGCAGCTTCTGAAGTGGCTCGTCGCAGATGCAACCGTTGCTCACAAGAACGTTGACCATGCCCGCCTCATGCACGAGCTCGCAGCAGTCCAGCAGGTACTCATAGGAGATGAGTGGCTCGTTGTAGGTGTATGCCACGCCGATGTTGCCGCGATTGCGCAGACGCTCCGCCACGGCCACCACCTCCGCCGGCTCCCAATACTCCCAACGGGAATCCTCCCCCACCTGGGAGATGGAATCGTTCTGGCACCACGGGCAATGCAGGTTGCAGCCATAACTGCCGATGGAGAGGATCTTCGCACCCGGATGGAAGGTGGAGAGCGGCTTCTTCTCGATGGGGTCGAGTGCGATGCTCGTGAGGCGGCCATAGTTCGCCGCGGTCACGACGCCATCGCGGCAGATGCGGGCATGGCAGGCGCCGATCTGGCCTTCAGCGAGAGAGCAGTGGTGGGGGCAGAGGGGGCAAACACTCATAGGTGGCGCACCACCTCGAAGCGCTGCAGCTTCACATCGGCATCGGCGCTGATGCCGGCCTTGCGCTTGGCGATGGCGATCTGGTCCTCCACCGTGTCCACGCCGTCGAGATCGGGTAGCAGCAGACCGCGCTTCAAGCCACGGGTCACGATCACGCCATAGCGCTTCACATCCAGCTGCTCCGGCCCATCGATCGCCTCCGCCGAACCCAGCACATCAACGTCATAGACCAGGCTGGGCAGCTCCTGCGGCTCCACCGCGTCGAAGCGCGGGTCCTGGCTACAGGCGCTTATCGCATTGCGGCAGATCTCCTGCGCCAGACAGGGAGTCACGGCGCTTATAGTTCCGATGCAACCGCGCAGCTGCCCGTCCTTCTTGATGGAGCAGAAGCAGCCCGCAGCACGTTCCAGCAGCTCATCGCGCACACCGGCCGCCACCTCATCTGCGGTGAGCACCGCGTCGAGCGCTTCCAGATGGTCGCAACGACGCCCCTCACCCACGAAGCACTCCAGGCTGTAGCGCGCGAGCCGCACGTACGGATCCTCGGCGGCACGACGCGCTTCCATGCGCTCCTGCTGCAGGCGCTCCAATTGCGGTGCGAAGCAGCGGTCCTTATCCACATCCCCTGGCTGGAACCAGGCGACACCATAGCCCACACCGAAGGGACCTTCGTAGCTGAGCAGCTCGCTTGTGACCGCGCGCCCATCCAGCGCGCCCGCCATGATCTGGAACGAACGCAGGCCGCACTCGGCCGCTCGGTCGCAGAACGCGGGATCCATATCGAGCAGCTGCAGGAAGTCCGCCTGTGCGAAGATGCGTCCTATCTGCTCATCGAACTGCGGGCCCTGCTCCACGAAGCCATAGGGCCCGTCTTCCTTGAGCTTGTGCGACAGGTCACCGCTGGCAACCAGCACCACGCGGCGGCCCAGACGCTCGGCCACGCGCGCGATGCACTGACCCATGCGGTAATGATCGAGTGCGGGCATGCCACTGAAGCCCATGCGCACGAGTTTGAAGTCCGTATAGTACTGACGGATGAAGTACAGCGGGATGAAGGTGCCATGGTCGAGCTTGGGTTCACGCTCACCATAGGTGCCACCCGCGATGCCCTCGTGCCGCGCCTCGACCGCGAGTTCGCGCACGAAATCCTTGTCATAGTCGAGCTCCATGCGCGTGAACGGCGCTCCGAAGCTGGCCATGCTGCCCTTGGCGCTCTCACCGGGCGAGATGTGGAAGTAATCCGCATAGATGGTCGCGTGCGGCGAGACCACCAGGATGGTATCGGGCGCGAGCGCTGCGATGCGGCGGGCGACCTCGTTGTAGGCGTCGATGGTGGCTTGGATGCCGTCCTGCTTGCCCCGCCCCACGGACGGGATGATGAGCGGCGGATGCGGAACAGCACAAGTGGCGAGAACGGACATGCTGGCCTCCTTCATCGGGCTGGAGCTGTCCGTTCCATCTTAGCACGCAACAGCCCCTGAAAGCAGATAACCCACCAGCGCGGCCTGGTGGGTTATCTCTCTGCCAAAGACCCGGGGACGTGTCTTAGCATTCCGGTTCTCTTTTACCAAAAAATGTAGAAGGAAGCAAGCAAGTCGGAATTCCAATTCACTTTGACTTCACAAGATGAACGGTGAATAGGAAGCGGTGACGTGCGAAAAGATACAAGATGTGGGCCACTTCTACATGGATTCGGGTTCGTGGTCCAGGTGGGAGTCCCAGTCGGTGTCCCAGATGGGCTCGTAGCCGGCCTGCTCGCCCGCATCCATGGGGCGGGTGAGGGTGTTGAGTGCCTTGGCCACGTCCGCGGCCTCCTGCTCCTCCTCCGCCTTGGCCAGTACCTTGGCTTCCCTGTGCAGCAGCAAGTAGCCCAGGATACCGGAGAGCGTGGAGCCCACCAGGATGGCGGCCTTGGCGGTGCCCACCACCGCATCACCGGCGAACGAGAGGTTGGCGACGAAGATGGCCATGGTGAAGCCCACGCCGCCCAGCACCGCCGCGCCCAACATGTGGGACCAGTTGCAGCGCTCGGGCAGGTCGGCCAGCTTGAGCTTGATGGTAAGCCAACTCACGCTGAAGATACCCAGCGGCTTGCCGATGAGCAGGCCGAAGAAGACACCCAGGGCGGCGGGGTTGGTGATCATGGCGAGCGGGTCGGCGCCATGCAGGTTCACGCCCGCGTTGCAGAAGGCGAAGACCGGCAGCACGACGAAGGTGGAGAAGCCCTCGATCTTCTTCTTGAGGGTGGACAGCGGCGGGGTGAGGTAGTTGGCCAGACGGCTGATGTCGTCCCAGATGTCAACGAACGAGGTCTGGGCGATCACCGGCTGCATCTCGTCGAAGGAGGTATGCGCGTCGGCGATGACGCGGCGGGTCCAACGGGAGAAGGCCTCGGGTTCCACCGGCGACTTGACCGGAATCGTGAGGGCCAGCAGTACGCCGGCGATGGTGGAGTGGATGCCGCTCTGGTACACGAAGAACCACAGCAGCAGACCGGGGATGAGATAGTAGCGCAGCTGGAAGATGTTCGCTCTATTCAGGCAGAAGAGCACGAAGAGCACCGCCAGTGCCAGGATGCACCACAGGATCTTGGGGGTGTGCCCGTAGAACACGGCGATGATGATGATGGCGATGATGTCATCCGCGATGGCCAGCGTGGACAGGAAGACCTTGAGACCGCTGGGCACACGCGAGCCCAGCATGGACAGGATACCCAGGGCGAAGGCGATGTCGGTGGCGGTGGGGATACCCCAGCCATGCGCATACTCCCCTCCCCTGTTGAACAGGGTGTAAACCAGGATGGGCGCGAGCACGCCACCCAACGCCGCCAGGACCGGCAGCAGTGCGGCGCGGAAATCACGCAGGGCACCCACGCGCACCTCGTACTTGACCTCCATGCCCACCACCAGGAAGAAGATGGCCATGAGGAAGTCGTTCACGAAGCCTTCCAGCGAGACACCGAAGCTGAAGCTGCCCACGCTGATGCGCAGAGGCGTGGACCACAGGCGCAGGAACTCGTCGTACAGGGATGAGTTGGCCACGATGAGCGCAGCGACAGCCGCCACCAGCATGACGCCGGCGGAGATAGTGGAGCGGTGCATGAAGCTCACGACCCGGCGCTTGCGCAGGGTGCGCTCCCTGATCTCCGGAATGAGGATGTCGTTGTCGGTCACGGGTCCCCCAACTCGTGGAAAGAAGGCTATCTTGATATGTTAGCAGAATAGCCCCTTCGCGACCATATGCTACGCGTTGTCGATGAGCCGTTGCGCAACCTGCATCTTGCGGGACAGGATGCCGGGCATCCAGACGCTCCCCTGGCTCAGATCGATACCGAAGGCGCGCTCCACGATGCGCTTATCCCCCGCGCACAGGAACTGCGAACCCTCGGCCACGACGTCGGTCACCAGCAGCAGGAGCGTGTCGTAGTTGCGCGCCTCCACCTTCTGCTCCATGGCCTCCATGATCTCCTGGCTGCGGGCCAGGATGCTTTGCAGGTCGGAGGTCTCGTACTGCGCGACAACCACCAGATGATCACCGAAGCGGTACTCCTTGGCGTCGCGGCCGATGATGTCGGCGGTCTTGGTATGCTCGTCGCCGCCGCGGGAGCGGAAGACCCGCGCACCGAACTCGAGTGCATCCATGCCCACGATCGCGGCGAGCTTGCTGGCCATGTCGCGGTCCACCGGCGTGGTGGTTGGCGAGCGCAGCAGCAGCGTGTCGGTCATGATGGCGGACAGCATGACGGCGGCCATGTCCTTGGGAATGGGCACGCCGCAGACCTCGTAGCGCTGGGCGACGATGGTGGCGGTGGACCCATAGGGCAGGTTCATGAAGAAGATGGGACCGGAGGTCTGGATGTCACCCACGCGATGGTGGTCGACGATCTCGCGCACCACGGCCTCCTCGATACCCGGGGCGCTCTGGCTGGACTCGTTGTGGTCCACCAGGATGACTTCGCGCTTGCCCGCACGGGCAACGTCGCCGCGGGTGATGATGCCCAGGCAGTGGCGGTCGTCATCGAGCACGATGGCCTCGCGATACGGCGGGATGAGCACGAACTTGGAGACCTCGGACAGCAGGTCATCGGGCTTGCAGGTGTCCACGCCGGCGTCCACGATGGCATCGACGCTCGTTTGCATGGCGGCCAGGCCCGCACCCTTGCCGCCGGTGCCCAGCTCGCCTTCCACCTGATCGATGTAGAAGAAGGCCAAATCGTTCAAGGTGACGATGCCACAGAAGCGTTCCTGCTGGTCAAGGGCCACAAGGGCGCTCACGCCGGTGAGGCGGAACAGGCGCGCGGCCTCCAGCATCGTGGTGCCCTTGTGGATGCTCACCACCGGCGTGGTCATGACGTCACGGGCGCGGTTGCGCACATGGGGCACGGCCAGCGGTGCGGACACACCGTAGGTCTCGAAGACCCAGGCGCTCTCCTTGGGCATGGGGCCCAGGCGGGCGGGCACGTAGTTGCGACTGGGGTCGATCGCGTTCTTGAGATACGCGTAGGCCGTGGCCGCTGCGATGGAGTCGTTGTCGGGGTTGCGATGGCCCAGCACAAGGACGGTGGGTTTGCTGATCATGGTTCTCCTAGTCTATCTTGACGATGGGCGCGAAGCCCAGAAGCAGGTTCTTCTCCTGGCCGGAATCGAAGAGCACGGTGATGGCGTCACCCTTGACCTTCTTGACCACTCCCCGCCCGAAGGTCTTGTGGTCCACGCGGTCGCCCGCCTTGAAGACGGGCTTGGGTGCGGTGGTCTTGGGATAAGAACTGCCGGACGTGGGACGCGAAGGGGACACACCGCCGTTCGCGCGGCCTCCCACGCTCGCACGGCGGCCACCGATGATGCTGCCGCCGTACATGTCACCGCTGTTGCCGGTGCCGTACATGCCATGGCGATCGCCGCGCTTCTCGTTACCCACACCGCCGAAGCCGCGTGAACCCACGCCGTCGAGCACGCGCACGGATTCCGGGATCTCGCCCACGAAGCGCGAGGGCGGATTGTTGTTGCTGCTGCCGTACAGATTGCGGGAACGCGCGCAGACCAGGAACAGGGCCTCACGGGCACGGGTGATGGCCACGTAGGCCAGGCGGCGCTCCTCCTCGATCTCCTTGGGGGTCTCGGCGTCGTATCCCACGTGCGGGAAGATGCCCTCCTCCATGCCGGCCACGAAGACCACTGGGAATTCCAGACCCTTGGCACTGTGGATGGTCATGAGGGTGACGGTGCTGCTGCCCTCCATCAAGCTGTCCAGGTCGCTGCGCAGCGAGAGCCAGGTCATGAAGGGCGAGAGCAGCGCGGCGATATCGTTCGCGTACTCCTGCTCATCGTGCTCGAGCCCGTCGTCATAGTCGTCCTCATCCTCGTCGTCCTGGTGGGTCTCGTCGAACTCCTGCACCACGCCGAAGAACTCCTTGATGTTCTCGATGCGGCTCTTGGCTTCATCGGTGCCCTGCGCCTCGAGCGACAGGATGAGCCCGCTGCGGTCCACCACCGTCTCGACGATATCACGCAGTCCACCGCCCGTTATCCCGCCCAGCTCGTCGATCATCTCCAGGAAGCCCACGAGCGCACTGCGGGCGCGCATGGGATAGCTGGGCTCGGCAGCGGCGTCGCGCACCGCCTCCATGAAGCTGCACTGACGCGCGGCGGCATCATCCTGGATGCGCTGGATGGTGGAATCGCCTATGCCACGGCGTGGCGTGTTGATGATGCGCAGCGCACTGATGTCGTCCGCCGGATTGACCAGCACCTTGAGATAGGCCATCACGTCGCGCACCTCGGTACGGTCGAAGAAGCGCGTGCCACCCACGATACGGTAGGGCACGCCCGCACGCAGCAGCATGTCCTCGAGCATACGGGACTGCGCGTTGGTGCGATAGAAGACCGCGAAGTCGTCGTAGCTGCGACCGGCCCGATGCATGCGCTCGCTCTCGCGGGCGATGTAGATGCCCTCCTCGCGCTCGTCGGGGCCTGGTAGACCATGATCTTATCGCCATCGTCCTGGACGGTGAACAGGCGCTTCTTCTTACGATCCCTGTTGTTGGCCACTACCGCGTTGGCGGCGGTCAGGATATTGCCCTTGGATCGGGAGTTCTGCTCGAGCTTGACCACGGTGGCCTCATCGTAGTCCTTCTCGAAATCCAGGATGTTGCGGATGTCGGCACCACGCCAGGAGTAGATGGACTGGTCGTCGTCGCCCACCACCATCACGTTGCGGTAGCGCGCACCCAGCATCTTGACCAGCAGGTACTGCACGTGGTTGGTGTCCTGGTACTCGTCCACCAGGATGTAGCGGAAGCGCTCCTGGTAGGCCGCGAGCACCTGCGGGTTGTCCTTGAGCAGCTGATAAGCGCATACCAACAGGTCGTCGAAATCCATGGCGTTGGCGCGCTTGAGACGCGCCTGCAACTGGGCGTAGACGCGCGCGGTGGTCTTGAGCCAGGGGTTGGCGCCCGCCGCCTCCTCGTATTCCTGCGGGCTGCGCAGTTCGTTCTTGGCGGCGGATATGCGCGCCCGGATACCCTGCAGCGGGAAGCGCTTGGGGTCGATGTCGAGCTCCTCCATGATGGCCTTGACCAGGCGCTTGGAGTCGTCGTCATCGTAGATGCTGAAGTCGTTGCCGTATCCCAGCAGCGTGGCGTCCATGCGCAGCATGCGCACGCACATGGCGTGGAAGGTGCAGACCCACATGCCGCGGGTGCCGCGCTCGAGCAGATCGCCCAAGCGGTTGCGCATCTCGCCGGCGGCCTTGTTGGTGAAGGTGATGGCCAGGATCTGGTAGGGAGAGACGCCCTTATCCTGTACCAGATGGGCGATGCGGTGGGTAAGGACGCGCGTCTTGCCGCTTCCAGCGCCGGCGAGCACCAGGAGCGGGCCCTCCGTGGTGAGCACGGCCTTGCGTTGGGCTTCGTTGAGTGAGTCGAGTTGCAATGTCACGTATCTTTCCTGTCGTGCGGGTGCTGGCGTTGACGCAGGCTAGATGATGGTCTTGCCCATCGCGGCGGCCAGATGGCGGAGGCTGGCCAGCAGGTCGACGAACTGCTGACAGGTGAGCTGCTGGGGGCCGTCGGACTTGGCCTGCTTGGGGTTGGGGTGCACCTCGATCATGAGGGCGTCGGCACCGGCGGCGATGGCGGCACGGGCCAGGTCGGGCACGAGCGACGCCTGCCCGGCGGGGTGCGACACGTCCACGCATACGGGGAAGAGCGAACGTTGGTGCACCACCGGCACCGCGGAGATGTCCAAGGTGTAGCGCGTGGAGGTCTCGAAGGTGCGCAGACCACGCTCGCACAGCATCACGTAGGGGTTGCCATCAGCCGTGACGTAGTCCGCCGCCATGAGCCACTCGTCGATGGTCGCGGCCATGCCGCGCTTGAACAGCACCGGCTTGTGGGACTCGCCCGTGATGGCGCTCACCTTCTTGAGAAGTGAGTAGCTCGTCATGTTGCGCGCGCCTATCTGCAGAGCATCCACGTAGGAATGCACCATCTCCGCATGCGGGGTGTCGATGACCTCGGTGATGGTCTTGAGGCCCTGCTCGGCGCCCACCTGCTGAAGGATGGCCAGACCCTGCTCGCCCAGGCCTTGGAAGGAATAACGGCTGGTGCGGGGCTTGAAAGCGCCACCGCGGATCCAACGCAGGCCCTGCTCCTTGAGCATGACGGCCACCTCTTGGGTCTGTTCCAGGCTCTCGACCGCACACGGACCCGCCAGCATGACGATGCTGTTGGGGTCGCGGTATGGGATGTAGGTCATACGCGCAGCTCCTTCATGACCTTCAGGATGGCCGCGTAGATGTAGCGGAGCTGCTCGTTGTACAGGGGGCCTTCGTTGCATTCCTCAAGGTGGATGCAGACCTCCTCCTCACGCTGGGGGTCGAAGAGGGCCATCTGCTCCGCCGGCTTGTGGATCTGGATGACATGTGCATGACGGGCACGCTGGTTCAAGAGCTCCACGATCTGCTCATCGATGTCGTCGATGGCGGCGCGATGCTCTTCGATGATGCCCTTGCTGTCCCGGCGCTCCTCGGCGATGAGGAAGCTCCTGCGGAATCCGTCCATGCCCTCTCCTATCACACAAGCATGCCGATGGCGAAGTATGCGATAACAATAGCACCCAAACCGATACGATACCAGCCGAAGGCGGTGAAGTCATTGCGCTTGATGTACCCGATCAGGAACTTGATGGCCAGGATGGACACCACGAAGGCGGTGATCACGCCAACGGCCAGGATGGCGTACTCCATGCCGGTCCATGCGAAGCCGTACTTGATGATCTTGAGCACGCTCCAACCGAACATGATGGGGATGGCAAGGAAGAAGGCGAACTCGGTGGCGATGGTGCGCGAGACGCCCAGCAGCATGGCGCCGATGATGGTCGAACCGCTGCGCGAGGTACCGGGGATGATGGCCAGGCACTCGAAGAGGCCTATGTAGAGCGCGGTCTTGTAGTCCAGATGCTCGAAGTCGCGGATGCGCGCGATGCTGTCCGGGTCGATGTCGCTGCCGCGCAGCTGGGTGAGACGGGCCAGGCGGCGACGGTTGTTGCGCTCGATCAGGATGAAGACGACACCGTAGATGATGAGGGCCAGGCTCACCGTGAGCCAGCCGTAGAAGTGCTCACCCACCCAGTCATCCAGCAGCAGACCGGCGATACCAGCGGGGATGGTGGCCACGATCACCTTGCCCCATATGTTCCAGGTCTCGCGCTTCTGGGCGCTGTCCTTGCGGCGGGCGAAGGGATTGAGCTTGTT
>JAFRFV010000114.1 GCA_017434185.1 Coriobacteriales bacterium | reverse complement strand
GGTGAGAGCGGCGCCCAGGGCGACCGCGCAGAGAACGAGGGAAATCTTCCTTTGCATGATCACAGCCTTCCTCCTTGGATGTGGATTCCTGCGAATCCCATTCTAGCAAAGCCGCCATGCACCGCCCTCATGCTTCGGGGGCAGACCAAGGGATTCGGCCAAGCGCTGCATGTCAGGGGGCAGGGGCTGGGTGAAGCACAGCCTCTCGCGGCTTATGGGGTGCGTGAGCTCGATATGTGCCGAGTGCAGCGCGGGCCGCTCGATGCCCGCGTCCCCACCTGCGGCGGCGTCATAGACGACATCGCCCAGCAGCGGGCAGCCGATATGCGCCATGTGAATGCGTATCTGGTGCGTACGGCCGGTCTCGAGCTCCAACAGCACCAGGCTCGCGCTCCCGTCCGGGCTGCTGGCGAGCACGCGGTAGTGACTTCGAGCGGGTTTGGCGTCGGGTGCATCCGCCAGCTCCCCCTGCGCCACACAGAAGCGCTGCCGGGGCGCCGCGGGGTCACGCATGATGGGAGCGTCCACCACGCCCTCCGTCGGCTGTGGCACGCCTACGCAGATGGCCAGGTAGCTGCGGCTGAAATCGCCGGAATGCAGGCTGCGCTGCAACACGTCGTGCGCGTGCCCATTGGTGGTGAACACCAGTAGGCCGCTCGTGCCGCGATCCAAACGCTGAACCGGGTGCAGGTTGCAGCGCTTTCCCGATGCCTTGAAGTACCCCATCAGGTAGTTGCCCAGGGTGTCCAAGCCGTGCCCCGGACAGGGATACATCACCAAGCCGGCGGGCTTGTTGACCACCAGCAGGTCGTCGTCCTCGAAGACGATGTCAACGGGGCCGCCCTGCGCCTCCACCTGTGATCCCGCGATGGCGGCATCGTCGTCGGCCACTTCGATCTCGAGCATCTGCCCGGCACGCACCACCACATTCGTGTGCACACGCACACCATCCAGCAGGATGCCCTGCTCGACGTACTTGGCATGGCGCACGGCGCGCCCGCTCATGTCGAGCCCGCGGCGCAAGACGACGCCCACGGTGAGACCATCGTGGGCGTCCGGGATGGTGTAGCTGATATGGCGCATCCGCGGCTGTCGCGAGTCCCTGTCGCGTCAGCGGATGAAGTTGGTCATGGGGCCGCTCTCCGCCTGGGGAGCCTCCACGCCAACGGCCTTGCCGGCTTCGATGCACTTGAGCAGCCAGGCCATGTTGCGGCCCAGGTTACGCATGGTACGCAGGCCCTCCAGATCCTTCTTGACCTCGTCGGGCGTGTTGCCGTGCACCATGTTCCAATACGTGGAGCTCACCACGGGCATCTGGCAGATGGTGAAGTACTTGTTCAGCACATCCACGCTGGCGGTGGTACCGCCGCGACGGGCGCTCACCACGGCGGCTCCGGGCTTATGCGCGAACTCGCGCCCGCCAGCGTAGAACAGGCGGTCGAGCGCGCTCAGAATGCGTCCACTGGGATGCGCGTAGTAGACCGGCGACCCGAAGACGAAGCCGTCAGCCTCGTGCGCCAGGTCGAGGATGCCGTTGATGGGGTCGTTGTTGAAGATGCAGCGTCCGCCGTTCTCGCTGCACTTGCGGCAACCGATGCAATCCAGCACGGGCTTGCTTCCAAGCTGCACGAGCGTGGTGTCGATACCCTCGGCCTCCAGCGCGCCGGCGACCTCGAGCAACGCGGTGAAGGTGCAGCCCTTCTCATGGCAGCTACCGTTTATGAGCAGGACGTTCATGTGATTCCTTTCCTTGGGGATAAGCGCTCCGCACTCGTACCATTGTACTCGCCGTGAGGCTTATCTGCTATCATCCGTATGTCGAGCAGTACGGAGGATGCATGATGGCCAAGCTCAGATTCGAGGAAACGGATTCGCTGTTCGGTCCGCAGGACGACGCCTTCAACCTGGCGCGCCCCTTGGCGGCCCGCATGCGCCCGCGCACTCTGGACGAGATGGTCGGCCAGCAGCACCTGATAGGTCCGGGCAAGATCCTGCGCCGCATCATCGAGGCTGACCAGGTGCAGTCCATGATCTTCTGGGGGCCTCCGGGCATCGGCAAGACCACGCTGGCCCGCGTGATCGCGCAGCAGACCAACGCCAGCTTCATCGACTTCAGCGCCGTCACCAGCGGCATCAAGGAGATCCGCGAGGTCATGAAGCGTGCGGACGACGCCAGCCTGGGCGGGCGTCGCACCATCGTGTTCGTCGACGAGATCCACCGCTTCAACAAGGCTCAACAGGATGCCTTTCTGCCCTTCGTGGAAAAGGGCGCCATCATCCTGATAGGCGCCACCACCGAGAACCCCTCCTTCGAGGTCAACGGGGCTCTCCTGTCCCGCTGCAAGGTCTTCGTGCTCAAGGAGCTCGAGCAGCAGGACCTGGAGCTGCTCGTCCATCGTGCCCTCAAGGACCCGCGCGGCTTCGGCGGTCAGGACGTGCGCATGGACGACACGCTCGTTTCCGCCATCGCGCGCTTCGCCAACGGCGATGCCCGCACGGCGCTCTCGACCCTCGAGATGGTGGTGCTCAATGGCCAGGAGGAGGGCGGCGTCATCACGGTGACCCCCGAGACTGTCGAGCAGTGCACTTCGCGGCGCAATCTTCTGTACGATAAGAACGGCGAGGAGCACTACAACATCATCAGCACGCTGCACAAGTCCATGCGCAATTCGGATCCGGACGCTGCGGTGTACTGGCTGGCGCGCATGCTGGAGTCCGGCGAGGACCCGCTCTACATCGCCCGCCGCGTAACCCGCTTCGCCGCGGAGGATGTGGGCCTGGCCGACACCAATGCGCTCGCGGTGGCGGTGAACGCGTTCCACGCCTGCCATTTCATCGGCATGCCGGAGTGCAGCGTGCACCTGACGGAGGCCGTGATCTACCTGTCGCTGGCGCCCAAGTCAAACAGTTCCGAGACCGCCTACATGAGCGCCAAGGACGCCGCTCTGCACAGCATGGCGGAGCCGGTGCCGTTGGTCATACGCAACGCGCCCACGCGCCTGATGAAGAACCTGGGTTACGGCAAGGGCTACCGCTACGCCCACAACGAGGAGCACAAGATCGC
Source organism: Coriobacteriales bacterium (assembly GCA_017434185.1). GTDB lineage: Bacteria > Actinomycetota > Coriobacteriia > Coriobacteriales > RUG844 > RGIG2431. Next base: position 5,285 of record JAFRFV010000114.1, on the reverse strand, counting down.
CACCGGTATGCAGTGCTTGCCGGATTCCCTGCGTGGGAGCGTGTTCTACGTGCCCACCCAGGAGGGCAACGAGCCCTGGTTCAAGGCGCGCTTGGACCAGGTCAAGTACTGGCGTGAGGGCGGTGCCGCTCCAGCGCCGGCAGAAGGTGCCGCCGATGGCGGCGAACCCGCTGGCGACTAACCCACTTTATCCATTCGCAGATAAGCGCCGCCCGACTTGAAGCAGACGGCTTCGTCCTGGCTCACGCCCTTGATGCTATGGATCTTGCAGCTCTGCCCTTGGACGATGCCGTCGCCGATCTCGGCGCCCACTTGTGCCTCGTCCACGAAGACGAACGCGTTGGCGTCACAGGCGTATTCTCCCAGGTCACAGGTAAGCGTGATGCGGGACTCCAGCGACTTGGGCGGGTTCGCCTGCGAGCTGGTCGATGCGTTCGTCATGCCTGTCACGGAATCCGCCTCGGGTGCAGCGGCGCCCGCCGCGACATCCTGCTCGTCCGGTGAAGCGATGTAGCTGTCGTACACGGCCAGGTCGGCCGTATCCTCGCTGCGCTGCGCGGGAGCGGCTTCGTAGCTCACGTCCTGGGTGCCTGCGTTCTTGCTGAAACCTCCGCCCAGCATGCCGCCTGCGAACAGGGCGACACCCGCCAGCACCACGGCGCAGGCGGCGACGGCAATCCCAGCGCCCATCCCAAAGCGGCGCCCACTGCGTCCACGGTAGCCGCCGCGTGCGTCGCGGGTGCTGCGCTGGTCGTGGCGACCCCGCGTGACATCACGGCGTCCGCCCTCGATGACCTGCATCTGGGCGGGACGCTCCCGCAGCAGACCCTCTTCCGCTGCGGTCGCCAGTATCGCGTCGAGCATGCGTGCCTTGCTGGCCTCGCTGGGATTGATCGAGTCGAAGGCGCTGGTGATGAGGTCATCGCCGTCGATCGGCTCGTCGTCTGCGAACAGGTCCCGATCATCCATATCGCTCATCTCCAGTCACCTCCCAACTTGCTCCGTAGTATCAATCGCGCATCATGTAGGTTGTTGCGCACGGTCGATGCGGGTTGTCCCAACATCCGTGCGATCTCCGCGCCGCTGTAACCCTCGTAGTAGTAGAGGTAGATCACCTCGCGGTACTTGGGTTCCAGCGAGTTCACCACCTCGAGCGTCGTGTCCAGCTCCTCCACCGGTGCCGCTGGCTCCGGGGCGGCATCCAGGGGACTGTTCTTGCGACTGGCGGCCTTGAGCAGGTCCTTGCAGTGGTTGGCGGCGACCCTGATGAGCCAGGCCTTCTCGTGCTCCTGGTCGTTGAAGCGCTGCCCGCTGCGGATGAGTTTCAAGAACACATCCTGTACGGCATCCTCTGTGTCGGTGGCGTTGCCCATGTACGTGTAGCAGACGCGGTACACCGTGTCCACCTGACGTGCATAGATAGCCCGAATCTCCTGCTGATCCACTCTTCCGGCCTTCTACTGGGGAGCGCTGGCCGCATGCCAGCGCCAACGCTCCCATTATAGCGGCCCGCTCCATCGCACGCACGACGTTCGCTAGCCCAGCAACCAATCCACCAACTCGGAGAACTCCTCGCGGCGCTCATCGGTACCAAAGTCCATGCCAGCCAGCGTCTCGAGCAGGCCCTGTGCGGTGGTGTCGCCCATGTTCTCGCTGTCGTTGCACAGCATCGCGAACTCGATCACGCAGCTGGCGAACTTCCAGTCGTCGCTCGCGTTGGCGGCAGCGCCCACGTACACATCCTCGCCCATGGGATAGTCACGCTGCGTGGCCACCTTGCCGCCCGGCTCCTTGTAACGCACGCTCAGGTTGAACCATTCGCCGTTCTGGACGCCGGCGGCCTGGTTGTTGCCATAGCGGGAATCGCTGGTGAACAGCTCCATCTGTGAATCGTTCATCACCAGCTCGTATGCGACGGTGATGCTGTGGCCTGCGCCAACCTCACCGGCGTCCACACTGTCGTCCTCGAACTCGTCGGTGGCGAGCTCACGGTTCTCGTAACCGATCTGACGGTACGCCTTCACATAGGCGGGATTGAACTCGACCTGCAGCTTCACATCGTCGGCCACGGTGTAGAGCGTGCTCGTGAGGTCCTCGCCGAAGATGCGTTCGGCTTCCTCCAGGCAATCGATGTAGTAGTAGCAACCATTGCCGTCATCGGCGATGGCCTCCATCTTGGAGTCCTTGTAGTTGCCCGCACCAAAGCCCAGCACGCTCAGGTAGATACCGCTCTCGCGCTTCTGGCTCACGAACTCGGAAAGGTCGCTCGCGCTGGTGATACCCACGTTCAGGTCGCCGTCACTGGCCAGGATGATGCGGTTGTTGCCGCCCTTGATGTAGTGCTTCTCAGCCAGCTCGTATGCCTTCGCCATGCCCGCCTGGCCGTTGGTGTAACCGTTCGCCTCCAAGCTGCGGATGGCCTTGAGGATGGTCTTGCGATCCTTCACCTTGGCGCCATCCAGCACCACGCGCTCCTGGCCGCTGTAGGTGACGATGCTCACATTGTCCTCGTCATCCAGCTGGTCGAGCAGGTAGCTGAAGCTCTTCTGCAGCAGCGGCAGCTTGTCGTCTCCGCTCATGGAACCGCTCACGTCGATCAGGAACACGAAGTTGTTGCCGGCACTCTCAGGAACCGTGGCGTCCGTGAACAGGGTCATCACGAGCAGCTTGGTCTGATCGTTCCAGGGGCAATCGCCCACCTGTGCGCTGATACCAAAGAGTTCTCCGTTCTTGGGCGCGACGTAGTCGTACTTGAAGTAATTGAGCATCTCCTCGACGCGCACGGCTCCATCGGGGATGTCCTCCAGTTTGTAGCCGTCATTGATCATGCGGCGCAGGTTGCAATAGCTCGCGGTGTCCACGTCCGCCGCGAAGGTGGAGTAGGGGAGCGACGCGACGCTGGTGAAGCCGTGCTCCTTCAAGACGTTGTATTCTTCGGTGTTGAAGGGCAACGGCTCGTCGATACCGGGCTCCTCCACATAGTAGTAGGCGCCCATCCCGCCATCTGCCGCAACGTAACTCTCGTACGTCATCGTGGGTGCGCTGTTGTGCGCCAGTCCGTTGTCCTGTTTGCCGCTCACGACTACCGCGGGGCCGTCGTTTCCGGCACCCAGCAAGCTTCTGAGTCCGCATCCGGGCAGGATCAGACTGCCTGCCAGCACCGCGCAAAGGAGCGCTCGGGTGATCTGCTTCCGTGTCATGGGTTCTATCCTTTCGTCGGGGTCACCCATAACACGAGTCGTCGGCGCGAAGCGTCGCCGTCATCGCCCGCCGTTACCAATGCGTTTCCTTGGGATAAGCGCCGCGCCACATGTGGAAAGGGGACGTGTTTCCTTCCACATCCATGGTGAAGGGGACAGGTCTCGGATGCCTGAGACCTGTCCCCTGCTACACAAATGTGGAAGGAAACACGTCCCCTTTCCACATGTGGCGTTCTAGCCTCTGCGCTCCTCCACGAGGTCCAGGAGTTCCTGTTGCGAATGCAGTCCCATCTTGGCGTAGATATGCTGACGGTGGCTGCGCACGGTATTCACACTCACCACCATCTTCTGGGCGATGTGGTCGACGGTGCGCCCTGCGGCCAGGAACTCGAGCACCTCACGCTCCTTGCTGGTGAGTCCATAGTCCTTGGCGAGGCCACTGAACAGGCGGGCATCCAGCTCCGCCTTCGATGGCGGCACTGCAGCTGCCGCTGCTGCCGCTGCTGCGCGGGCGCTTTCGCGTGCTTCCTCCTCGATCATCTGCACTCTGCGTCCAGACTCCCTGCTCCGGTCGATGATCACGAAGATCACCACGAAGAGCTGCGCGATGAGGACCATGATGACCGCGCAACGCAGGATGTCGTGGACCACGCTCTCATTCGAGTCGATTGCCATGTATGACAGCGAGGCGAGCAGCTGCCCCAAGCGGTAACCCACCAACACGAAGCACGCTACGCTGAAGGGATTGGGGGCATTCTCGTACCAATAGGGAGCCAGCCAAGCCAGGAACAGAAGGATCTTCTGCGCGAGTTCGAGACAGGTGACATAGGTGATGATACTCGCCCCGGATTCCTTCGAGGCGAGGTACAACGAAAGCAGGACGAAGGGCAGCGCGAAAAGGCGGGCGACATCCAGCACCTCGTGGGAACACTCGAATCGCACTATCAGATAGATGACGATGCCTGCGAGGATGGTGCCCAGCGCACCACCCAAGCTCACGCCCATCGCCACTTGACTGCTGTCCTGCAAGGGCAGCCAGGTGTTGCGGATGCTCCTGAACAGGAAGGCGGCGCAGGTCGCCGTCACTGCGAAGGAGCAAAGGAAGGCGCGGAACGGCTTGAGCTCCATGCGATGAGCCAGAAGATGCGGTCCGTTTGCACCAAGGAGCGTCGGGTCACGCTTGCAGAGTAGGTTGATATACACCAACAGGATGCCCGAGGCGGCTGGCAGCAAGAGGGTGCAGATGCTCGACGCTTGGTCCTGCAGGAAGTAGAGGAACGCCCGCAGCACACCGGCGATCAACAGCGCTACGGGAAAGACGGCGATGCTGTTGCGTTCCGGGCGGTAGTACATCCTCTCCGCCCAGGCGATGAACAGGATGCTGCTGAGTGCGCGACATGCCCAGATCGCCACGATCTCCAGCTTGCCCAATGCACCGCCGCTCGCGAGACCCTCCGCGTAGCCCAATATGAGGATGAGGGATAAGCCCAGGGAAACAGTGAGCACGATAGGGGTTCTGGACAGGCGGAAGTTTCCGTTTCGGTAGTAGAGGAAGGCGACGAGAACGAGCAGGATGATGGACGCCGTTCCCGCGATGCAATCCTGGACGCCGGTCTGGGAGATCAGGAAGATGCGGGGGAAGCGTTCGGTCAGGATGCTCAGGATGCAGCAGGCGAGTCCGGCGGAGGCGCAGAAGAAGATCCGGTTGTCAGTGAAGCCCGACAGCGGGTCATGGCGATCGAGATAATCGCTCTTGGGTTTCTCATCCGCAGAGGTTGATGAGTTCATCCGGATCACACCCCCGTGAAGTCATCCTTCATCGTGCCACATAAGAGTATACGAATGAGGAAGGGAAATCCCGCCGCAATCCTGTGAGATGTCTCATCCCCAGAGGATGAAATTTGAGTTCAGCCATCATGTATCGTTGATTGGCTTTGTTGGAAGGAAGCCGTTCTTCACGTTTACTACACACGATGCTCAAACCCGGGACGAGCGTCGAAAACGTACCCATGATTTTTAGTGAAGGAGGAATTAATGGGTAAACTCACTATGACTCGCCGCACCTTCATCAAGGCTGCTGCAGTC
>JAFRFV010000113.1 GCA_017434185.1 Coriobacteriales bacterium | reverse complement strand
TGGGCCTGTTGAATTGCTCGAGCAGTTGCTGTGCGCCGGCCTTGAGAGCCCAGTCCTGGAAGACCTGGAAGTCGCTGAGCGCCTGGCAACCCTCCTGATAGCGGATGCTGTTGCCAAGATCCATCTTCGAGGGCGAGGACACCATGGTGATGCGGCGTGCGCTGCCAGGTCCGCTGGTGAGCAGGAAGCCCAGTTCGCGGAAGATGGCGATGCCGCAGGAGACGCCACCGTCGTCCAGGCCGCAACGCGGATCGAGGCGCAGACTTGCTGCCGCGAGCTCGGCGTTGCCCACGCTGAAGGCCCCGTCATCGTCCGCGATGGTGGCGGAGCAGTTGCGCAGAGCCTTGTACAGGGACACAAGGTCGCTCCTGCTGGGTGCGCCGGAGCCCAGGATGCGCTGGTTTATGCGCGCGTCGCCCTTGCAGTACAGCAGGTGGATCCAAGCGTCCTTCCCGTCTCGGCCCGCGCGGCCCGCCATCTGGTTGAACTCGACCTCGTTGAAGGGCAGGTGATAGAGCACCACATGGCGGATGTCAGGGATGTTGACGCCCTCACCGAAGGCACTGGTGCTGATGATGCAACTGAAGCGCCCGTCGCGGAACGCCTGCTCCACCTTGTTGCGGTCCTCACGGGGCAGGCCGGCGTTGTAGTAGGCGATGCGGGAGGCCAGCTGGGGGATGCGAAGACGCAGCATGCGGGCGAGCCGTACGCTGTGCTCGCGCGAGTTCACGTAGACCACGGTCTTCTGGCCGCTCGCCACGATGTGGGCGAGCTGGACGTCGCGATCGCGCACGTCGCGCTTGTCGTCCAGGATGAGATTGGAGCGGATGCTGGGGTCGGTCACGAGGGTCTCGATGTCCAGGATCTGACGGATGCTGGATGCCACCTCGTCGCCCGCGGTGGCGGTGACCGCCAGGGTGAGGGGATCACCCAGCTCGTGGCGCGTGTGATCCAAACCAGCGTAGGCGGGGCGGTGACCCGCCTTGGACATACCGACGTGATGTGCCTCGTCGACGGCGAGGAAGGCGATGCGACCGGTGGCGGCGAAGCGCTGCGCGTGGATGCTCAGGAACTCGGGCGTGGTGAGGATGCAATCGACCCTGCCGGCGGTCAGGTCATCCATGATCTCCTGACGCTTGGACTGCGGGGTCTCACCGGTCAGGAGCTCCACGCGCAACCCCAGCTTGCTGAAGCTCTCCTGTAGGTGGAAGGCCTGGTCGGCCACCAGGGCGCGCAGCGGGTAGACGAAGATGCTGGCAGCACCCTGCTGCAGGGCGCACAGTGCAGCGTGCAGCTGGAAGATGAGCGACTTGCCGCGGCCCGTCGCCATGACGCACAGGGTGTTCCTGCCCGCCGCGAGACTATCGAGCGCCCGCTCCTGGGCATCGTGCATCCGATGGGGCCCGATGAAGGACTCCAGGAGCGCTGCGCGCAGGGCCCGCGGCTCCATACCCTGCCAGCGCGCACGCAGGGCCTCGAGCTCATGCATGCGCTCTTGGGCGATCGCGCCAGCGCCCTTCTTGGCAAGCCAGACGTTGGCCCCCAGGCTCGTGCCGTCCTTACCGCCGGTGATCTGGGTGAGTTGCACGTCGTATGACGCACCGGCATCCAGGGCGGGCGCCAGGCGCGCGGCGAGGCGGGCGTTGAGGAACCCCATCTGCCGTCCCTGGAAATCGACGGCGATGGCATTGGGATCGTAGGGGTTGTGGGGCTCGCGACGCAACTGGAGCGTGGCACCCGCGGGAACGCTCGCGAGCACCTCCTGGCGGCCTTCGAAGGTCACACCCGCGAGCTTGGTGGGGAACGCCTCCGCGTCGAGGATACCGTGGTAGTCGCCCTGGTCGAGGCAAGTCGTGCTCTTGGCCTCCAGCTCATCCAGAAGAGCGCGGGTGTCATCGTCGACCGTGTCGCTGCCGTCATGCAGGAAGATGTCACGGCACAACAGCTGCAGGGTGGAACGCCCACGGAAGTCGTTGCGATCGAGTTCGAAGATGACGTCGCAGCTGCTCGTCCAACCCATGAGCTGCTCGAGGTCGGGCGGGTTGAAACGCACGCCACGCACCTGCGCGGCACCATCAGTCACGGTACAGGAGAAGTGGTTGGGTGGCGTGCCTATGCGGCGCTTATCCTCCA
>JAFRFV010000112.1 GCA_017434185.1 Coriobacteriales bacterium | reverse complement strand
TGCACTTCCCCCAGCGCAGATAGCCCGTGTTGCCTTCCGGATGGATCGCGGTGGGGCCACCTTTGATGGTGATCGATTCCAAAGTGGGCATCGCGTTGATCGCCCCGGGCACCAGCTTGATGGTCTCAGGGATGGCAAGACTGCGTATGGGCAGATTGGCGAAGGCGTTCTCGTCCAGGTAGGTCACGTTGTCGGGAACCACCACGTCCGCTGAGCTGCCGTGATACCCCTTCAGCACGCCTGCCTGGATGTCGAAATCGGCGGCGCGGGTCTCGACGACGCCCTCCACCGTCACCTTGGCGAAGCTGACTGCCGCCTCGCGCAGGATCTGCGTGCCACAGTACACGCAATAGCACCTCTCGCCCTCATCGGGAACTTGGATGTTGGCTCCACAGGCGGGACACTTGGCGGCAACGAACGGCATCGCGTCACACTCCTTCTCTCACCGGGGATAAGGGGATAAGCCCCTCGCTACGGGCGTCGCCCACAGACCGAGCACTTCTTCTCGCGCAGACCCTTGATGCGGCCTCCGCACGCTGCGCAACGACCCTGCGCCTTCCACATCCTGCTGCGGTAGGTCCTGAGAGTGCCGGAGGCGATGTCGGCCGTTTCGAGCGAGGGGAAGACGACCGCGCATTTCTCGTAATCGATCTCGTTGAAGTTGTTCAGTCCGATCTTCTTGAGAGATGCGGGGAGAACGAGCCGTCCGCCCTTGAGTCCGTATCCGCTGTACTTCGAACCAAAGGACACCCTCTCATCGCCAAGCTCGGTGATGCCATCCTTGAGTTCGACGCCGGTCAGGTTCGCGACGAAGTAGCGCGCCCTCGTCACACCGGGGAAGAGGATGACCTGGTGCTCTTCCGTGTTCTGCTTCCCCGGCTCGATGGAAATGGTCTTCGTTCCCTTGGGGAAGACGAAGCAGGTGCTGCCGTTGATACCGTGCAGCGCGGGTGTTCCGTAGATGGTCACCGCGTCGAGCGGGCCACGCACCACGATGTTGCCCAGGGAGTCCAACTGACGCACGCTGAGCTCCTTCAGGCAGCTGGGGCAGATGATCTCCTGGAGGCCGCCGCAAGCGCTCACGCTGAGCTTGTCGAAGCTGCTGTCGTTCTGGCTCAGCTCTCGCAGCTCGGGACACTCCGAAACATCCAGTCGCACGAGGCAACCTTCGGGGATGCGGATGCTCTGCAGCGCAGCGCATTTCTTGATCGCGAGCGACTTGATGCCCTTCGCGGGCAGAATGACCTCCTGGAGCCAGGGGCAGTCCGCGATCTCGATTTCGGTTGCGCTGTCGCTGGGTGCGAGTGTGAGCTTGCGCAGGAAGCGGATGCCCTTGAGCTCGATCTTCGCAGGATCGCTGGGAATCGTGACCTCCTGCTTCTTGTAAGCGCGAGGGAAGATCATCTCCTTGGGGTTCCAGTAGATGCCATTCTCGAAGTGCGCCCAGCACCCCTTGAACATCTCGTGGTGGCACTTGATCTCCTCGAGGTCGTACATCGCGCGGAGGTCTTCCGTGAACCACCACCAGTCCTTATCCACCGGAATACTGATGCTGCGCACGGGGAGGTTGCCAAAAGCGTTCTTGCCGATGTGCGTCACGTTGTCCGGGATCACCACATCCGCGGAGCTGCCGTGGTAGCCCACGAGCCTGCCCGCCTGGATGTCGAAGTCGGCGGAGCGGGTCTCGACGACGCCTTCGACCTTCACCTTGGCGAAGTTGACCGCGGCCTCACGCAGGATCTGCGTGCCACAGAACGCGCAGAAGCACTTCTCGCCCTCGTCGGGCACCTGGATATTAGCCCCGCATGCAGGGCACTTGGCGGCAATGAGTGGCATGGGACCTCCCCTATGACCGGGAACACGACTCTCGAAGTATAGCACTCGCGCGCGGGCGCATGACGTGCTGTGAACACGTTGACACGAAGGGGATAAGGGCAGCGAGCTCGAAACGCGGATGCGACGTGATCTTATGTAACGTTGCGTACACAGCTGCAATTTTCAGCACGAAAGGGACCCCGGACATTTTGCTGGACCTGAGACGGCCTCCAGAAGGAGGTCGATCTTGTACACGAAACCACAGAAGGAGAAACTGCTCTCCGAATACTACG
>JAFRFV010000111.1 GCA_017434185.1 Coriobacteriales bacterium | reverse complement strand
GTTCCCAGCCAAGGATCTTCTTCGCAAGAGCGTTCTCGGCAACGAGGAAGTCCGGATCGCCCTCACGGCGGGGGCCCATCACCCAGGGACCGGGAGCGATGCGCTCGGTGGCCTCGATGACCTCCTTCACGCTGAAACCGTTGTTGGATCCCAGGTTGCACAGCAGGGACTCGCCCGTCTCCACCAGATGCGCAGCGCCCAGGACATGCGCGCGGGCGAGATCGCTCACGTGGATGTAGTCGCGCACGCAGGTACCGTCGGGCGTGTCGTAGTCATCACCAAAGACGACGACCTTCTCGCGCACGCCCAGCACCGCCTGCATGACGATGGGGATCAAGTGGGTGAGCTGGTCCTTCTTGAGGCCGATCTCAAGGCTCTCATCCGCACCGGCGACGTTGAAGTAGCGGAAGATGCAGTAGTTGAGACCATGGGCGGCGGCGACCCACTTGATGAGCTTCTCGCTGGCGAGCTTGGTCTCACCATAGGGATTGATGGGGCTGCAGGGGGTCTGCTCATTGCAGATGCCGTTCTCAGGCTTGCCATAGACCGCCGCGGTGCTGGAGAAGACCACGTTCTTGATGCCACAGTCCACCATGGCTTCGAGCATGGTGCGCACGCCCTCGACGTTGTTCTCGTAGTACTGAAGGGGCTGGGTCATGCTCTCGGGCACGATCAGCTTGGCGGCGAAGTGCATGACCACGTCGATGGGGGCTTCCGCCTGCATGACGCTGGTGAGGTCGCGCTAGCGACGGATGTCGCCCCAGTAGAACTTGGCCTTGGGATGCACGAAGTCCTTGAGACCGGTCGAGAGGTTGTCGATCACGACCACCTCGTGGCCCGCGCGGATGAGTTCATAGACCGCATGGCTTCCGATGTAACCAGCACCGCCGATGACCAGAACCTTCATCTCCGTCCTCCTTCTCTAACCGCGGACCTCGCCGCCGGTCGCACCACAGACCTTGCGCACCAGACGCTCATGCACCTTCTCGACATCCTGGGAGGAGAGCGTGCGCTCCTTGTCGCGGTAACGCAGACTCACCGCCATGGACTTCTTGCCCACACCCACCTTCTGAGGATCACGATAGACATCGAACAGGCGAGCGGACTCCAACAGGTTGCCACCCGCGCTGCTGATGCATTGCAGCAGGCGCTCCGCGGTGACCTCCTCGGGCACGACGATCGCGAGATCGATGTCGATGGCCGGGAAACGCGGCACGTCCACATAGTCCCTCATGGGATTGGATGCGCTGATGAGTGACTTCATATCGAGCTCGAAGGCGGCTACGGGACCGTTGACCTCGTACGCTTCGAGAGCGAGCGGGTGGATCTCACCCAGCCAACCAAGGACGGTACCTCCGGACAGCACCTGGGCGGCACGCCCGGGCTGCAGATAGGGTGCCTCGTCCGCGGAAAGCGCCTTGAAGCGGATCTTCTTGACGCAGAGCTCACGCAGGAGGTTCTCGAGGACGCCCTTCGCATCGAAGAAGCCCAGTTCGACCGCGGGGGCGTTCCAAGCGGGCTCGTTCCATGATCCGCAGAGCACGCCGGCCAGAAGCTTGCGTTCCTTGGGGTTCTTGCGACCTTCTGCGGCAGCGAAGACGGTGCCGATCTCGTAGAGCTGCACGTCCTTGACGCCATGGTTCTGGTTGTGGGCAACACTGTGCAACAGGCCGGGGATGATGCTGCGGCGCATGACGCTCTGCTCCGTGCTCATGGGATTGATCAGCTCGACGGCCTCTCCCCTGTTCTCCTGGGGCATACGCAGCTTGTCCAGATCGCTGGGGTCGACGAAGGAATAGGTGATGGTCTCGTTCATGCCACAGGCACGCAGGGCGGCGCCGACACGATAGCTGAGCGCCTGCTCATGATTGCGACCGCCGATACGTTCAGGACCACCGGGAAGGGTCATGGGGACCTGGTCCATACCCCAAAGACGCAGGACCTCTTCATACAGGTCGATCTCGCGCTCGAGGTCAGGACGGAAGGTGGGGGCGGTCACCTGCAGCAGCTCGTCATCGCCTTCCTCCTTGCAGCCCAAGCGGGTGAGTGCCTTGCGCATGAAGTCGACAGGGATGGGAGCGCCCACGAAGTTTTGCAGGCGCTTGGTGCGAAGCGGCAGCACCTTGGGTTCGACAGGCTGCGGATACACGTCCACGATGCCGCTTGCGACGGTACCGCCGCTCAACAGAGCAATAAGCGCTGCGGCTTGCGCGGAACGGTCCTCGATGCCGTTGGCATCCACGCCACGTTCGTAGCGCATGGACGATTCCGAAGTGAGCGTGAGATTGCGGCTGGTGCGGCTGGTATGGGCGGTGCTGAAGGTGGCGCACTCCAGGAGCACCGTGGTGGTGTCGTCGGTGACCTCGGAATCGAGACCACCCATGACACCGGCCAAGCAGACG
>JAFRFV010000110.1 GCA_017434185.1 Coriobacteriales bacterium | reverse complement strand
CGCCGCGCTAATCCACAAACCGGATTTCCGGTTTGGTAGGCCTACCAAACCGGAAATCCGGTTTGTGGATTAGCGCGGCGATTCCCAGGCCATATCGTTCGTCAGCTGAACGTGCTATACTCGCATCCTCATGCAGCTAGTGGTGCTTACTTCACTCTTCTCGTAAAGGATCCAGTGCCACGATTCCGCAGGAGGTACCCATGCACGAGGAGCTCGAATCCTACCTGTTCACACAGGGGATCCTGGTCGCCACGGGCGACGCGCCGGTCGAGGACAGCCAGAAGGTACGCGCTGCCCTCGCATTCCAATTCAACATCAAGATCACCGAGGGGCTCGAACTCGCCCAGAGCCGGATGATCGACTTCGTGGGCAGGCAGCTTGGTGTGAACGTGCCCGAGGGCTTCTACAGGAACTTCCCGCAAAGCGTGCTCTACCTGCGCGAACGCCCCGATGTTCTCTGGTTCGACCAGATGCTCTCGTACCTGCGCACCTATGGCCTCGACAACTGGGATGAACCCGTCCATTCCCAGTTCGAGCCGGATATCGTGCGCAGCCCCTTCAGCGAACAGAACCCGCCTCGCCTGATGCGCATCATGGACAGCACCCAAGCGCTCAAGACGCTCTTCGCCCAAGCGAAGGACCTACTCAGTAGCAGCCGTCCGCTTTCGGCACGGCAGGTCGACATGATTGCACGCCTCATGCAGGACGAAGGTTTCCAACCTGAGGTCTGCGCATCCAAGAACACCGCGATCAAGCTGCTCGCCAGGACCCGCGACCTGCGCTTCCTGGACTTCCTGGAGCTTCCCGATATACTCAAGCTGGTCGAGTACATCGATCATGAGTATGTGGATGATAAGGGCGACCCGACCGGAAAGGGTCTGCGTAAGCTCAACCTGAAGAACCAGGACCGCAAGCTGGTGGGCGCCTGTCTCGACCGCACCTTCAGCGAGCGCGAAGTCGACTTCACGGCCTGCTATGAGCGCAAGGCACTCTGGAGTGGCCTGCTGCACCACATACACTATCAGCCCAAGACCGGTATCGCCCAGGACTTCTGCGATGCGATGCGCGGCAAGGACAACGAGTCCGTCTATTCCCGCTTCCAGGCGGCTCTGGATGCCGGCGAGATCGCCCGAGCGGTCGAGATCTTGCTGCAGGGCAAGGGTCACGGTGCGCTGATGCGCAACCTGGACCTGCTCCTGTCCCGCTGTGAGACCGATGAACAGGTGGACCTGGTCACCAGTCAGGTTGATGGCAGCATCATCCTGCTACTGCAGCTGCTCATGCACTACAGCGTCGAGGACGTTGGAGGCCCCAGGACCTTCTCGTTCAACCGCTTCGACATGCTCACGGTGCACCGTGAGGACGAGCAGGAGCAGGCGCGACGCAGGAGCCGCCTGAAGCCGGAACTGCGCGAGCGGATGGCAGCGCTTATCCGCACGAAGCTGGAGCGGAAGCTGCACGGCAAGCTGGGGCGCGTCTTCGTCGACCCCGGCATGCATCGCATCGCCCTCCCCTTGCAGGAGAACAACGCGCAGGGCGGCCTGGGCGTGCTTCCCAAGGGCAGCCGCATCCCCTTGGAAACGGGCAAGAAGATCCGCGCCTTCACCTACTGGGAGAAGGTTGACGACATCGACCTTTCCGCCATCGTCATCACGCGGGATGGCAGCCAGCTCGAGTTCTCGTGGCGCAGTATGTGGAACGCCCAGTCCAAGGCCATCATGTTCTCAGGCGACGAGACCAGCGGCTTCAAAGGTGGCTCGGAGTTCTACGATATCGTTCCGGAGCTCTTCAAGAAGGAGTATCCGCAGGCGCGCTACCTGGTGTTCTGCGACAACGTCTACACGCGCACCAACTTCGACCAGTGCGTGTGCAGGGCGGGCTACATGCTGCGCGACATCGAGGACACGGGTGAGGTCTTCGAACCCAAGACCGTGCGATCCTCCTTCACCATCGATTGCAAGAGCACCTTCGCCTACCTGTTCGCCCTCGACCTCGACCGCGATGAGTTCGTCTGGCTCAACTGCGCGCGCGCTGGCAAGTCCATCATCGCCGGCACCACGCTGCTGGGCTTCCTGGTCAAGTATCTGGAGAGCACGGACGTGATGGACCTGGGGAGCTTCTTCGAGCTCATGGCGACCGAACAGGTGGACGACCCCGAACTCGCGGATGTGGTGTTGAGCGATGCGATCGAGGACCCCAGCGGCATCGCGGGCGCCCTCATCCGCAGCTGCGACACTCCGCGCATATTGGCGCTCATGAAATCGTAGGATTATTCTTGACTTCGAATGATACCCTTTCTGGAAGGTCTTTTACCTTATATGGTAAAATGCCCTCGTGATGAAGGAAGTGGTACGTGCAAGCGAAGAATGGCCTCAAAGCGAAATCAGCGAGTCACTCATTCCGTCACATCTGGCTGCTGGAATCCAGCAATGGCAGATGCGAGGTTGAGGACTTCCTGCTGGGGCTCACCAACGAGGACCTGACCAAGTTCATCGCGGTGTTCAAGAAGGTGGACGCCGACCCCAACTTCCGTCATCCAGAGCGCTTCCAGGTGCTTGAGAACCCGGTTTTCGAGTTCAAGATATTCAAGTACCGCATCATCTGCTTCAAGACGGGCAACAACTACGTTTGCGTCAAGGGGGTCAAGAAGCGGAAAGATGGACACCTGCGGACCACGGATGATGCCATCAAGGCGACCAAACGATTGGCCCAGCAGTTCGCGGAAGAAGGGGTGTACCGTGAGTTCCAGTGAAGGGATCGAGGGGAACATGGCAGGAACCGAGTGGAAGCTTGATGCACGCATCGATGATCTCATGGCCACGCCGGACATGATGTTCGAAGAACTCGTGCTCGATATCACCAGTGAGATCTCCCAGATCATGAGCGAGCAGGACGTGAGCCGCAGCGAGCTTGCAAGGCGCATCGGCTGCAAGCCTCCCCATGTGACGCGCATGTTGCAGGGCGGCGACAACTTCACGCTGCGCACCCTCACCCGCATCGCCCACGCGCTGCAGATGGAGCTGCGCTGCACGATGGCCCCCATGGGTTCCGTCACGCGTTTCGTGCACACCATCGATGGCCGCAAGGAGAGCGTGCGCGTGGATGGCCAGGTTTGCACGCACGACCGCGGTAGTCTGCGAAGCAAGCAGTTCGGCCGCAGCGTCAAGCTGAGCGGTGATGACGGCGAGACGCTTGGCAAGGTGAAGGTCGGATAGGCATGGCACGCGGTAATTCCTCCATCGAACTCATCGATTATCAGATAAGGGAACTCGAGCTGTACATCTCCAAGGAAGACGAGTACTCCGAGGAGAACGCCCTGGGCGTTGACTTCGAGTTCATGCAGCACGAGAGCGACCCGGACCTGTATCTGGTGAATCTGATCCTGACCATCAACGGCGACGTGCCCAAGGAAACCGAGGTGCTTCTGCGCTTGCGTGCGGACCTTGAGGGCTACGTGCGCGTGCCCAGCGGCTGTGGCACCGTCTACCTGCGCGCCTACCTGGTAGCCGGCACGGAACTCGTGTACAACACCTTCCGCGGGACCCTCGCCTGCCTGCTGGGGCAGACCGCCGCGAAGGACTACATCCTGCCCGCCGTGGACTTCAACCGTATCGCCGGAATAGCGCCCAACTACTAGGCCACTGGGCTTCTTCCACCGTTTGACCACTGGCGATGCCCACACCTTGCGCTATACTAGCCTGCACGTGCCCGAGTGGCGGAATGGCAGACGCGGAGGTCTCAAAAACCTTTGGGGGAAACCTCGTGTGGGTTCGACTCCCACCTCGGGCACCATCGTGAATATGAAACGAGCCGGAATCACCCGGCTCGTTCTTCTTACTATGGGATAAGCGCTCAGTCTTCCCAGACGAACTTGTCGCGACCCTCGAAGACATCCATGGCCTCTTCGACATCGTAATCGGCCAGGGTGATAGCGCTGATGGCCTTGGTCAGGCGCACGGCCTCATCCAGGGAGCGCTGGTGGATGTTGCGGCCGGTGGCGTTACCGGAGGCACCACCCACGTGGATCTGATCCCAGAGCTGGGACAGGAAGGTGCGGGCGTCGACGGTGGAACCGCCAGCGCACACGAGACCGGTGCGACCAGAAGCAGAAGCGGCACGCTTGAGAAGCTCGGCGGAGGGAACGACGCCCTCGGGATCCTTGGGAGGATTGACCTTGACGAAGTCAGCGCCCAAGCACAGGGCGACACCGGCGGCACCGGCGATGAGGTCGGCGTCCTTCTCGGCCTTGACGGCCTTGCCGCGCGGATAGATCCACAGCACGACGATCAGACCGTTGGCATGCGCATCGGCGATGAGCTGACCGGCCTCGGCCATCATGTCGCTCTCGTACTCGCTGCCCAGGTAGATGGTATAGCCCAGACCGACGATGTTCACGCCAGCCTCGCGCATGTCCAGGATGGAATCCAGACCATAGAGCAGCGGGGAGTAGGGATCGCTCTGGGCGGTCTTGACCAGGTTGGTCTTGGAGTTCATCTTGACCAAGTAGTTGATGTTGGGATAGTCGGGAGCGTAGCGGGCGATGAGACCGCGCTGACCGGCCAGGACACCCACGATACCCTGATTGCCGATCTGGAACATGTGCTCGGGATCGCTATCGGAGATGTCGATGCCCTCGCCGAAGAAGTCGGCGTTCATGTGCTCGATCTTCTGATCGCATGCGAAGAGCATCAGACGACCGGAGCCACGGGTGGCGGCCATGTAGTTGTTGATGTAGTCCTCGCGGAACTCCGGCATGACATCGGCCGGGACGCGAACCTGATCACGGGTGATCTTGGGCATGTCTTCCTCCTTGGTGTAGGGCGCTTCACACGCGCTGCTTCGTTCTGAGGGCAGCACGGAATGCGCCCGCAGGCTTCTCATGTGAACAGGGTAGCGCAAAGCCACGCGAGCGACCAGATTTTGCGCAGAAGTCCCACGAATGGCTACTCGGTGAAGTCGGGGATGAGGACGCGGAAGCAGGTGTGGCCGTCGCCGCTGCTCACTTGGATGTCGCCACCGTGGGCGAGCACGATCTCATGTGCGATGGCACGGCCCAGCCCGGCTCCTCCCCTATCGGTGGAACGCGCGGCGCTCGCGCGGAAGACCTTAACGAACACCGCCTGGATCTGCTCGGGTGGGATCTCGAGACCCTCGTCCTCGATGCAGATGGCGAAACCGGGCTTGCCGTCCACCTGCACATCCGCCAGCGTGAGTTTCACCTG
>JAFRFV010000109.1 GCA_017434185.1 Coriobacteriales bacterium | reverse complement strand
AGTTACCGATGGGCACGCTGTTGATGGCCTTGCAAGCGACCATGCAACCCAGGCAACCAACGCAACGATTCAGATCAGTGACGATAGAGTACTGCATGGCTACCTCCCCTCGTAATTGAGAACGGCCCATTCCTTGAGTCTCCGGTCACTGCAGTCGTGGATGATCTCTGTACCATCCTCACCGCAAGGCACCGGGTTGCCGAAGGGCGAGTTCTCGGGCGTGGCCTTGTAGACCTTCACCGCATACCCGCGCAGGTAGCCGGAACCACAGATGCGGCACTGCGCCTCGTGATACGTGGGCACCAGGCAGTTGATCTGGCAGAGCTGGAAGCCACGGCCGGACTGTTCGAGCTCGGGGAACCACCACTGGTGCTCGCAGTTGATGTAGCCCTTCTTGATACCGGGGTAGATGTCGACGATCTGGCGCACCTTGCCGTAGTCGTTCTCGATCCAGGCCCAATCGCCCTGCTCGAGGCCCAGCTCCGCGGCGTCGGCGGGGTTGATCTCCATGCGCGGCGACGGCCACAGCTCGCGGCACCACGGCAGCTGCCTGTGCTCGGAGTGGAAGTAGACCGGGATGCGGCGGCCGGTGACGCACACGAGCGGGTACTTCTCGTGGATCTTGGGATTGGCCGCGGGATTCTCGGGATCGTACTGGAACTGCGGGAGCGCTTCCTTCCAATCCGGGTAGAAGCTCTCGATGACCGTGGACCACAGCTCGATCTTGGAGGTGGGGGTGGAGACGCCCACGCCACCATCACGGTAGAACAGACGCAGCAGGCCGGTCTGATAACGGCGATAAGAACCCCAGATCTGCGGAGCGGAAACCTTGCAGTCCCACCAGCCGTGCTCCTCGAAGTAGTCGGCGTATTCCTTCCAACTCGTGAAGCCGGCGGATGCCACCGTGGCATCCAGCATGTCCTTGACCGTGGGCCATGGGTTCTCCATCGTGAAGTAGGGCTTGCCCAGCTCCTTGCCCAAGGCGATGACGATATCCAGGTCGTGGCGCGTATCCGCGGGGCCTTCGACGCACTGGACGTTCGCACCCGCGGCGCCGGTGGAACCTTGCGAACCACGCGGGCAATCGATCTCGATCCAGTGGTATGCGGGCAGCAACAGGTCCGCGACGCCGCTCATTGGCGTGTGCCACAGGTCGGCGACGGTGAAGAAGTCGAGCTTCTTCAGAGCTTCCCAGTTCTCCAGGTTGTTGGACATGTTCATGAAGTCACCGGAGGAGTCGTAGCCGCCCGTGATGGGGTACGGGTCCTCGCTCAGGATCTGCTGGTATGCGGAGGTGGCATCGGCCCACCAGCCCCACCACTTGAGAACGGGGAATTCCTCGCCGCCGGCGATCTTGTCGAACTGCTTGGCGTCGGGCAGCGGCAGGATGTTGGACATGTTGCCAAAGTTACCGGCATTGGTCAGGGCGCCCATCGTGGGACCGCGCATGCCACCGGGGGTATCGAAGTTGCCGGTCATGCAGCACAGGAAGTCGAGCATGCGGCAGTTCTGGATCGAGTTGGTGTAGTGCTCGACGGCCAGCATGTAGCCGATACCACCGTTACCGTAGCCACTGGCGGGGTCGAGACGGGTGACCCAGGTCATGCAGGAATCCTTGATCTGGTCCTGGGTGAGGCCGGTGATCTGGGAAGCGCTCGCCAGATCGTAGGGCTTGACCATCTCGTAGTAATACTCCCACACGGGCTTGACCTTGGATGCGCGCCCGTCCTTCAGGGTGATGTCGTACTCGCCGTACAGTGCGGGGTCGATCAGCGGGTTGAAACCCGTGGCATCGGGCACGAAGCCCTGCGCGACACCGGGGAACAGGTTGGGCTGGTTGGCTTCCTTGCCGGCCCAGGAGGGATTGACGACCTCGCCCTCCCATGCGGTCGTCTCGACATCGAACCAGGTCAGGCGGTCTGCGATGGTATCCCAGACCATGAACTTCCAGGGGCTGCCGCCCTCCACCAGGTCGCTTTCCTTCAAGAGGCGCGTCTCCATGTGGAAGTTGTAGCTACGACGGAACGTGCGCCTGAAACCGCCATCGGGCTCCGTGTCCATGCACACGAGGAACGGTGCGTTGGTCCAGCGCTTCACGAACAGGTCGTCGTAGAGCTCGTTGTCGATGATGTACCTGGCCCAGGCATGGGCGAGCGCGCCATCGGTGCCCGGGAGCAGGTTGAGCCAGTAGGACGCCTCCTTGCCCAGGTTTGGAAGGCGCGGATCGACGTCGATGAAGTAATCGGCATCCATCGCGGCCTCAACGGTGGTACGGCAGGAATCATCGTAGTTCGAAATCTCCGTGGCTGCGCCCCAACGGATCATGACGCGGGGCTTATCCACGGTAGCCTGCCAGTTGAAGCAGAAGGATGACTGCATGGCGGTCGCGAACTGCCTGGGGCCCTTGCAGACCTGCCACGGGATGATGTTGTTGGGCGTGTTGAAGTACTGGTTCATCAAGCCGTAACCGCCGGCCATGGCCCATGCGCGCGAGGTGCCGCTCATGCCAAAGAGCGTCTCGCCACCGTACTTCTCGATGAGCTCCTTGTACTTGGCTGCCATGGTCTTGTAGGCCTCGTCCCAGTTGATTCGCACCCAGCCGGGGTCGAGATCGTCCTTGGGATTGCTACGCTTGGTGGGATACTTGAGACGCACCGGGCTGTAGCACGCTTGGATGGACGCCTGGCTCTTGGTGCAGCAGTTGCCCATCGACTGGAAGGCGTTCTGGTCGCCTTCGACGCGGATGGCACGACCGTCCGTGACCGTCACGAGGACGCCGCACTCCCTCTTGCCGCACGCGCGGCAGCAGGTGCGCACGCGGTCGACGCCGCCGGTGCCGGTCGCAGAGCCCTGCGTGATGGCCAGCGCAGAGCCCGTGCCCGCACTCGCCAGCGCCGCCGCCGCGCCGCTCGCGAGTGCGACTTTGAAGAATGTTCGTCGGGAAATCGAATGTTTCACTTTCCATACCCCCTT
>JAFRFV010000108.1 GCA_017434185.1 Coriobacteriales bacterium | reverse complement strand
TGGCCATCCTCGCCCGTCGCAAGGAGATCTCCATCATGCGTCTGGTGGGCGCGTCCAACGGCTTCATACGCGGGCCCTTCATCATGGAGAGCATCCTGCAGGCGCTCATCGCCTCCGGTCTCGCCATCGGCAGCATCGCGGCGCTCAAGGAATACGCGCTCCCCAAGGTCTTCGAGACTCTATCCTTCCTGAATGTGAACGTGGGCGACAGCACCTATCTCTACATCTACCTGATCCTGCTGGTCGCCGGTCTCATCATCGCCATGTTGGGTTCGTTCATCTCGATGGGGCGTCATCTCAAGGTCTAGCGAGGGGATGGGTCAGCTGTCTGCCAGGCATCATAGTGGGAATGCATCTCGACGCCGGGGCCCTACGCGGTCCCGGCCTCGCGTTTATCCCGTGGGAAGGTTCCAGGCCAACAAGCGTGGCTACGGTTTCGTGGTCACCGGCGATGGCGATTACTTCATATCCGCCAAGGACGCCCGCATCGCCATGGACGGGGACCTCGTGGAGGTCTCGCCCCTGCATGGGTCGCAGGGCAAGCGACTCTCCGGCCGCATCCTGCGGGTGGTCGAGCGTGCGCACAGCTCCCTGGTGGGCACCGTCCACATGTACGATGGTTATGCGACCCTGGAACCCTTCGACCCCAAACACGATCGCTTCGTCCTCATCTCGCCCAACGCCCTGGGTGCTGCGAAGGATGGCGACGCGGTGGTGGCGGGCATCATCGCCTATCCGTCCCATTACGAAGAACTCCTCGTGGGTGTGAGCGAGCTGCTCGACCTGCACGACGCGCGTGATCGCAGGATGGAGATGCTCATCGCCTCCCATGGCCTCCACACCACCTTCGATGAGGCGGTGCTCGCGCAGGCGGAGCAGGCCATCCTCGACGTGGATTCGGCTCTCGAACAGTCCGACCGCGTCGATCTGCGCGATCGTTTCATCTTCACCATCGATCCCTGGGACGCCAAGGACTTCGACGATGCGATCTCGATCGAGGATGCCGACGAGGGCTGCCTGCGCTTGGGTGTGCACATCGCCGATGTCTCCCATTACGTGCCTTGGGACAGCCCCATCGACCGTGAGGCGCGTACGCGCGGCTGCAGCGTCTATCTGGCCGATCGTGTGCTCCCCATGCTCCCGCCCCGTCTAAGTGACGACCTCTGCTCACTCGCCCCCGGACAGGATCGTCTTGCCTTCACGGTCGAGCTTCTGGTGGATAAGCGCGGCGAAGTTTTGCAGTATGACTTCCACCCCAGTGTGATACGCAGCAGCGCTCGTCTGGACTACGACCAGGTCCAGGCCTTCTATCAAGGCGCTGACCTGCCCGTCGATATCGATTCGCCCCGCTTGCGTGAGGCTTTGGTGCGTCTTCGCGCGCTCGCCCGCGCCCGCTTCAAGCGGCGTCTTGCCAGGGGCGGCATCGACCTGGACAATCCGGAACTCAAGCTGCACCTTGACGAGGATGGTCAGGTGCTCGAGATCATCCAGCGTCGCCGCACGGATGCCACCGGCGCCATCGAGGAAGCCATGATCATGGCCAACGAAGCGGTCGCCACGTTCCTGGAATCGCGTCTCGAGAGCATGGTCTACCGGATCCACGAGATCCCTGATCGTGACCGCATGGAAGCGCTCGTTCCCCTGTTGCAGCACCTCGGTTATGACTGCAAGGGAGTTGCCGCCGCCAATCCCAAGGCCATCCAGAGGGTGCTCGAGCATGCCCAGGGTAGGCCCGAACAGGACTTCGTGCAGGCGCGCGTGCTGCGTTCCTTAAAGCGTGCGCAGTACTCCAACCACAACAGGGGACACTATGGCCTCGCCTCCGACTGCTACACGCATTTCACGAGCCCCATCAGGCGCTATCCCGACCTGATGGTGCATCGCCTGCTGCGTGCTGCGCTGGCGGGCTTCTATGACCAGGACGGTCGTTATTCATCCCGTCTGGCGCAGCGTTCGCCGCTCTATGGCGAGCCCTCGCTCAAGGGTCTGCGCAGCATGGGCATGGAGTTGGAGGCCCTGTGCTCTCGCAGCTCGACCTGCGAGAGGGTGGCACAGGATGCCTCGCTCGATTCCGTCCAGCTCAAGCTCTGCCAGCATCTGGTGGGCAGGTTGGGGGAGTCGTTCCACGGTATCGTCTCGGGCATCTCCAACCAAGGGATGCAGGTTCTCATCGACCAGGGCATCAGAGGACTCGTACCCATGGATGCACTGGGGGATGAGTACTTCGAAGTCGACGATCTGGGACTCTCGCTCACCGGGGAGGACAGCCGTCGCAGCTGGCGGGTGGGACAGAGTCTGGATCTGGTGTTGAAGGAAGTGGATCTGCACGCTCTCGAGATCCGTTTCGCCCTTGCAGGGCGCAAGGAAGACAGGAGGTAGGAAGATGGAAGACAAGGACCTCGCTTTCCTCAAGCAGCTGGTGGCCGCTCCGTCGCCATCGGGTTATGAGCAAGCGGCAGCGCGCGTGTTGCGGGAGCGCTTGCAGGGATGCGCCGACGAGGTATGCACCAATGTCATGGGGTCCGTCCATGGCAAGCTCGCGGGCAAGGGCACTGCTCCCAGTGTCATGCTCGCCGGTCACATCGACGAAGTGGGCCTGATCGTCGTGCACATCACCGATGATGGCTATCTGTGCTTCGATTCCATCGGTGGTGTGGATGCCGTCATCCTGCCGGGCATGCGCGTCGATGTGCACTGCAAGAGCGGCGACCTGCGTGGCGTGGTGGGACGCAAACCCATCCATCTCATCGCTCCCGATGATCGCAAGACCGTCACTCCCATCGACAAGCTCTTCATCGACCTGGGCCTGGATGGTCAGAAGGTCAAGGAGCTCGTTCGTGTGGGTGATTGCATCACCATGGCGGTGGCCTTCGAGGAGCTGGGCGATGGTTTCGCCGTCTCCCGCGCGTTCGACGACAAGGTGGGCGTGTGGATCGCCACCCGTGTGATGGAGGAGGTCAAGGCTGCCGGTGGCTCACAGGGTGACCTGTACGTGGCCGGTACGGTGCAGGAGGAGATAGGCCTGCGCGGTGGCGAGACCTCCGCCTACGGGATCGACCCCTACATCGGCATCGCCATCGAGGTGACGCATGCCACCGACTATCCCGATTGCAACCAGCGCAAGGATGGGACCTTCAAGTGCGGCGCCGGTCCTGTGATCGCACGCGGCCCCAATATCAATCCCCGCCTCTTCGACCGTCTGGAGAAGGCCGCCCAGGATGCGGGCATCGAATACCAGATCGAGGCTGAACCGCGCGGCACCGGCACCGATGCCAACAAGATCCAGCTCTCACGCGGTGGCAAGGTCGCCGGCCTGCTGAGTGTCCCTCTGCGCTACATGCATACTCCCACCGAGGTGCTCTGTCTGGCCGACGTCGAGGCTTGCGTCAAGCTGCTCACCCGCTTCGTCCTGGATCTGGACCAGGATGCCGACTTCATCCCCGCCTGATGCATCCAAGGAGGATGGTAGATGCCCAAGCGCAAGGTCGATGAACTCGAAGGTAGGGAAGGACAGCTCTCCCGACGCGATTTCCTCGCTGCTTCCGCAGTGATCGCCGCGGGTGCAGCGGCGGCGGTGATGCTGCCGGGCTGCAGTGCGCCCTTCACGGTGCCCGATCCCCCGCAGGAGGAAGCAGGGGATGGGAGCGGCGACACGGAAAGCGAGCAGGAGGGAAGCGACTCCATCGACACCCAGCCGACCGATACCGAGGTCGAGACGGCTGATGATACCGCGGATGTGGAAGAGGTCGTGGATGCGCAGGTCGAGCCCGAGGCTGCGAGCATCGCTCCGCAGGTGGCCAGCGGGAACTGGGACCTGGAGGCGGATGTCGTGGTCGTGGGTGCCGGCAGCGGCATGATGTGCGCATACCGCGCCGCTGCGGAAGGCGCTCGTGTCCTCTGCCTCGAGAAATCCTCCACCTGGGGTGGCGCTTCCAAGGAGAGCCACGTGTTCCATTGCATGGGGAGCGAGACCCAACGGAGCATCTACCGCGATCTTGCCGCTTCGAGCGGCATCAGCCAGGAACTGGCCGCCAAGGTGCTGCCCTTATCACAGATGGAGCCGGAGGTACTCCGAGGCTACTGGAAGAGTTCCGTTCTCTACGATGAAGGTTGCCACGACTCGATGGCCGCCATGGCGGCAGCTGCTGAAACGGCCTTGGGAATGCGCTCCGTGCCCACTGCGGCACATCCCGTGGTGAGCGATGTCGCCCTCACATCGGCTCTGCTCGACGCCGTCCCGCGCTCCGTCGACCTGCTCGCATCGCTGGGTGTCGAATGGGCACCCGTACGTACTCTGGGCGATGATGCGGTGCTCTTCGGTCTGTGCCCCAAGGACTCTGAAACCGCCGGTTTCACCGCGCGTGCCAACATGGAGGTCCTCGAGGTTCTGTACAGCGAAGCGGTCGAGGCGGGTGCCGACTTCATGTTCAACACCCCCGTCATCGCCCTGCTCACCAACGAGAGTGGCGAGGTGCTGGGTGTGCGGGTGCGCAACAGCAGGAAGGGTGTGATGGACATCCGTGCCACCACCGCCGTCGTGCTCGCCAGTGGAGGCATGTGCAACCATCAGGACCTCCTGCTCAAGTACTGCCCCAGTGTGATCCGTTCCTGCTTCACCAGCAGTAACCGTGAATACGACAGCGCGGATGGCATCCGCATGGGCCTGGGCGTGGGTGCGCTCATGACGGGTTGGGACTGCGCCGCCTTCACCGATGGCGGCGTGGCGTCGCCCGCCTGGTTGCGCTATCTGTACCAGGGTGATGTGCAGCTGTCCCGTCAGCCCTGGCTCACCATCGACCAACGCGGTGACCGTCTACCATATCGCGAGCTTGGTGAGCGCGGTCCCAGCCGTGCGTCCATACTCGCATCCTCACCGGGTACCCGCTGCTGGGTGATCATGGATGCCGACTTCCCCGCGCACATGGCAGCTTCCACCCAGAGCGCATCGCGCAAGCCGCTTGAACCCACCATGGCGGACGCCGGCGCGAAGATGGACAGGCTCCCCAGCGAGATCTGTCCCGATGACTGGCGCGAAGGGATGCTCTACGCCCAGAACCAGGGCTATCTGATGGATGCGAACACGCTGCCGGAGCTCGCACGCAAGATGGGTATCGATGCGGACGTGCTGCAGGCTGCGGTCGATGATTGGAACGAGGCATGCAGCAAGGGCGTCGATGACGAACTGGACTTCGACCCCTCGTGGCTCAAGCCCATCGTGAGCGCCCCCTTCTTCGCCATGGCGGTTTCCTGCACGCTTCTCGCAACCTACTGTGGTCTGGCGACCACGCCCCGCATGGAGGTGCAGGGTGCCCATGGTGTCATCCCCGGTCTGTATGCGGTGGGCTCCACCATGGGCGGTGCCGGTGGGAGCAGCAGCTTCGGTGCATGGCGTGCGCCCGGAGCCGGCGTGGGCAGTGCGATCGCCTCCGCCTACTTGGCCGCTGATGCCGTTCTGGAGCGCTTATCCACCATATCCGCAGAGTCACAGGGTGAACAGGAGTCGCAGGAATCCACCGATGCTCCGATGGATAACGCCTCGGCTGTCAAGCAGCCCGGTACTGTGGTATCCTAATTCCTTGCGTGTCCGATGGAGGGAGGTGTGACATGCCCAGGAAAGAGGAGAACAAGACCATAGCCCGCAATCGCAAGGCCTACCACGACTACGAGATCGAGGAGACCTTCGAAGCCGGCATCGAGCTCACGGGGACCGAAGTCAGGTCGCTGCGTGACAACAACTGCCAACTCACCGATTGCTTCGCGCTCATCCGTGGTGGTGAGGTCTGGCTCCATGGCGTGCACATCCCGCCCTTCAAGAACGGCAATCTGGCCAACGTGGATCCGGATCGCAAGCGCAAGTTGCTGCTTCATAAGCGTCAGATCCGCTACCTGTACTCCAAGGTGCAGGAGAGGGGCTATTCGCTCGTGCCCGTGGCCATGTACTTCTCACCCAATGGCCTGGTCAAGGTGAGCTTGGCTCTGGCACGAGGCAAGAAGGCATACGATAAGCGCGCCTCGATGGCGGAGCGCGACACACAGCGGGAGATAGAGCGTGCACTGAAGGCACGCTCCCAACGATAGGCTTGACTGAGGGAGAGGCAGGATAGCATGTCAGAGAGCGCGAACGAGAAACCCAGGAAGAGACGAGGCGACCGCTTCGATGCCACGCGCGTGCGTGAGCTGGATGGGATGCATGTGATCATCCCCCGTATCTTCCCCAACCGCTGCGACAACGAGGCCTTCATCGAGGTGCTTCTGGACATCACGAATCTGGAGGAGTGGCGCGCCAAGAAGAACGAAGGCATCGAGGAATTCCCCTACAGCCTCTTCCATTGCGTGGTCACCGCAGCGCTCAAGGTGCTCTACCTGCGCCCCTTGATGAACCGCTTCATCTGCAAGGGCGTCATGTACCAGCGCGATGAGTGCACCGCCGCCTTCACCGTGAAGAAGAAGTTCGCCGATGACGGTGAGGAAGGACTCGCCTTCCTGCACAGCAAACCGGATTGGACCATCGACGATGTTCACGAGGAGATCCGCCGTCAGGTCTACCACGTGCGCGTCAAGGACGCCGGCGATGCGTCGATGGATGCGATCAACTCGATCTCGAAGCTGCCCAATTTCGTCATGAGCTTCATCACCTGGGCATGCCGCAAGCTCGATCAGAGCGGCAAGGTCCCCCGCTCGCTCATCGCCACCGATCCCTATTATTCCTCGGTCCTGTTGTCCAACGTGGGCTCCATCAAGTTGGACTCCGGATACCATCATCTTGGCAGTTGGGGCACCAATTCCTTCTTCATCCTGATGGGTGAACGCAAGAAGCGCCCCTTCTTCAACGAGGATGGCACCTATGAGATGCGTGAGAGCCTGCAGCTGGGCATCACCATCGATGAACGATTGGCAGACGGTTACTATTATTCGAAGACCATCCGCCTCATGAAGAAACTCGTCGAATGTCCCGAGTTGCTCGAGAGGCCGCTGGCAGAGGAGGTTGAGTACTAGGCATGTCCTCGAAGAGGGAAGAGAAAGCAGCACGCAGGGTCGCAGTTCAGAAGCCGGAGAAGGTCAAGAAGACGCG
>JAFRFV010000107.1 GCA_017434185.1 Coriobacteriales bacterium | reverse complement strand
CCACCTGCAGTTCAAGGTGGGCACGGAGAACATCGGCAACTCCTTCGCTGACGACTACGACACCACCCCTCCCGGCAACACCGTGGACAACGTGACCGTGGTTTCCTTCCAGGAGTATGCCGAGCGTCTCAAGCCCTACACCTTCGAATACGCCGCCCAGATCGCGGGCTGCAGCGCCGCCGACATCGAGGAGCTCGCCAAGCTCTTCGCCGACCCCGACCTGCGCATCACCTCCTTCTGGACCATGGGTGTCAACCAGCACAACCGTGGCACCTGGGTGAACCACTGCATCTACAATATCCACCTGCTTACGGGCAAGATCGCCAAGCCTGGCTGCGGTCCCTTCAGTCTGACCGGTCAGCCCTCCGCCTGCGGTACCGCCCGTGAGGTGGGCACCTTCTGCCACCGTCTTCCCGCCGACCTCGTGGTTGCCAATGCGGCTCACCGTCGCTACAGCGAGGCGGTCTGGAACCTGCCGGAAGGCTATCTGGAGCCCATCAGCAAGCCCGGCTTCCACACCACCAAGATCTTCCGCCAGCTCTCCAACGGTGCCATCGATTTCCTGTGGAGCGCCCACAACAACTGGGCCGTCTCCGCTCCCAACCTGACCCGCGTCCTGGGTCGCGGTGACAAGAAGGGCATCTTCGACGCCTTCATCGTGGTGAGCGAGGTCTATCCCACCTTGTCCACCCAGTACGCCGACGTCGTGCTGCCCGCCGCCATGTGGGTCGAGCGCGAGGGCCAGTTCGGCAACGGTGAGCGCCGCACCGCCGTCTTCGAGAAGGCCGTCGAGCCCATCGGCGAAGCCAAGTGGGATCTGTGGATGCTCATGGAGGTTGCCAAGCGCGTGCTCGAGGGCGAGAAGATCGAGAACGACGACGCCTTCGACCGCCTCTTCGGCAAGTGGTACGACAAGGCGAGCTCCAGCTTCAAGGGCACCGAGCGTGAGATCAACCGCGCCATCTGGGAGGAGTATCGCACCTTCAGCAATCCGCAGCTCAATCCCCGCGCCGCCGCCATCAACGACTCCGCGCACCTGCACATGGAGGCCAAGCAGCTCGCCCCCTACGACGAGTACATCGAGAACCACGGCCTCACCTGGCCCTGCCGCGAAGTGAACGGCAAGTGGCTGGCCACCAAGTGGCGCTTCAGCGATGGTCCGCAGGAAGAGGGCTTCGACCAGTACGGCATCGAGATGTACGGCGAGATCAACAAGGCGGGCAACGTCTCCTTCTACAAGTCCGCCGGCCTGCGTCCCTCCGTGGTCTTCCGTCCCTGGGAGCCCCCAGCGGAGGTGCCTGATGCCGAGTATCCGTTCGTGCTGTGCACCGGTCGTCTGCTCGAGCACTGGCACACCGGCTCCATGACCCGTCGCATCCCGGAGCTGCACCGCGCTCTTCCCGAGGCCCTGCTCTACATGTGCCCCGATGACACCGCCAAGCTGGGTCTGAAGGACGGCGACATGGCCCGCGTCACCTCGCGCTACGGTGTCTGCGACTGCAAGGTGAGCACGTCCGGTCGCGTCGACCCGCCGTCCGGGACCGTCTTCGTGCCCTTCTTCGCAGAGGAGACCCTCATCAACTTGGTCGTGCATGACATCTACTGCCCGCTCTCCAAGGAGCCGGACTTCACGAAGACCTGCGTCAAGATCGAGAAGGTGTCCGAGCACATCATGGAGCAGGCGCCGGACACATTGGAGCACGTCGTCATCAGCAGCCTCGTGGTGGACACTCTCCCCGGGACCACCCAGGCTGCCGCGGATGCCCTGGCGCTTATCCCATACGTCGAGGTGCACGAGATCAACCGCACCCGCATCGTCGTGACCATCGAGGCGCCCACGCTGGACGCCTCGCACGCCACGGCGAGTTCGTTCATCAACGTGGAGGGCGTCACCGGCGTCAACCTGATCTACTTCAACTTCGAGGACGACCCCACCCTCAACACGGGCGAGTAGTGCGGGGCCCAAGGAGAGCATATGGCACAGGATAAGCGCACAGCCAAAGGCAGGAAGAAGGGCATCGGGAAGGTGACCATCGCTCGTCGTGCGGTGCAGCTGGTGGTGCTGGCCCTGTTCCTTGCTCCCACGCTCATAGCCGGCTGGGGCCTGTTGGGCTCCTACCAGGGCGATGGTTCCACGTTCGCCACTCCTTCGCAGCTTCCCTTCTTCGGCACACTGTCATCAACCACCATCGGCGGATTCCAGTTGCTCGATACCTTCGCGTTGCTGCAGGTCACACTCGCATCCCGCAGCTTCGACATCACATGGCTGCTCTACGCGCTGCCCCTGCTCGTACTCTACACGCTGGTGCGCGGCCGCGCCTTCTGTGGATGGGTCTGCCCCATGAACCTGCTACTCGAACTCGTGGACTGGCTGCGTGGCAAGCTCAAGATCAAGGTGAAGGAGCAGGCGCTGCCCCGCCACATCAAGCTCTACGTGGCCGCCGGCGTGCTCGTGCTCTCCGCCATCTTCTGCGTGCCGGTCTTCGAGACCTTCTCGCCCATCAGCTTCATCAACAAGGGACTCATCTTCGGTAGCACGGCGGGTCTCGTGACCTTCGTCGCCATAATCGTGATCGAGCTGTTCTGGGGTCACCGCGTGTGGTGCCGCAGCCTCTGTCCGTTGGGCGGCTTCTATGAGGTGTTGGGCAAGGTGGGGCAGGTCAACATCGCGATCGATCACGATGCCTGCATCGGCTGCAACCAGTGCAAGCGGGCCTGCATCTGCGACCCGGTGATCCTGGATGCCGTGGTGGCGGGGGAGGATGGAATCGTGCGTGCCGGCGACTGCATGCTCTGTGGCAAGTGCATCGACGTCTGCCCCAAGGACGCGCTCCACTTCAAGCTGGGGCGTGGCGCCAAGCCCGAAGCCGCGGCGGATGGCTCCAGGGCGTAGGCCATCGGCGCGACTCTCACTTCGCGTCGATTTTAGCGCCGCCTGTCGGCGCAACCGATACGCCCGGTACCGTGTCGGACGTTGACATGTTCGCGGCCATAGCGTAATATGCCGTCTGCTCGCCGCGTTCACGGCTGTCTCGCGGCGCGCTCGCAACTTGAAAAGCGCACAGGGTAATACAAGCAATGAATTCGGAAGTGTGCCCGAGTGGTTAAAGGGGACGGGCTGTAAACCCGTTGGCTATGCCTACCTAGGTTCGAATCCTAGCGCTTCCACCACCATGCCTATGTAGCTCAGGAGGTAGAGCACATCGTTGGTCACGATGAGGTCACCGGTTCGAATCCGGTCGTAGGCTCCAGTGAAACCTACTCGTGCGGGGCATTGCCCCGCACGTTTGCGAGGGCGGTG
>JAFRFV010000106.1 GCA_017434185.1 Coriobacteriales bacterium | reverse complement strand
GTGGCCGGCAACGCCACCTACAACGGCGGCACCATCATCGTGAACGGACAGCAGATCGATTACATCCCGTCCGACATGATGGGCGGCGGTGGCATGGGTGGCATGGGCGGCATGGGCGGCGCCCCGCAGGGCGGCCCTGGCGGTGGTCGGAGGTGATGAACCATGGCCGGTCGCAATGAGATCAAGTACTTCATCAACGTGGGCGACCAAGCGACCATCCGGGCTCGTATCAAGCACCTCATGAAGCCCGACCCCCACGCGGGCCCGGACGGTCGCTACAAGATCCGCAGCATCTACTTCGACAGCCCCGACAACAAGCACCTTGCTGAGAAGACCGCCGGTGTGAGCATGCGCGAGAAGTGGCGTATCCGCTACTACAACGACGACCTGGGCTTCATCCGCCTGGAGCGCAAGTCCAAACGCAACAAGCGCTGCTTCAAGAAGAGCGCCCGCCTGAGCCTGGAGCAGGCGCAGGCCATCCTGGATGGGGACATCGACTGGCTCGCTGAGAGTGACGTGCCGCTGTTCGTCGAGTTCCACAGCAAGCTGCAAGCGCAGCGGCTGCAACCCAGGGTGATCGTGGACTACCTGCGGGAAGCCTACGTCTACCCAGCGGGCAATGTGCGGATCAACTTCGATACCTGGGTGAGGACGGGCTTATCCTCCACGGACGTCTTCCGTGCCGACCTGCCCACCCACCTGGCTGTCGATCCCCGGATGGTGATCCTGGAGGTCAAGTACGATGCCTTCATCCCCGCGCACTTATCCGCCGCACTCACCAGCGGTAGTCGACTACCGCAGTCGATATCGAAATACGAACGTTGCCGCATCTTCGAAAGCGCCTAACCCGGAAAGGACCCCACGATGAACTTCCAAGATATCTTCAAGAGCAGCTTCCTCGAGCAGACCACTGCGCTCACCCCGCTCGACATGGGGCTCGCGTTCCTGTGCGCGTTCGCGGTGGGCATGCTCATCATGCTCATCTACAAGCACACCTTCAAGGGAGTCATGTACTCCAAGAGCTTCGCCATCTCGCTGCTGGCGATCGACCTGATCACGACCATGATCATCCTCACCATCAGCAGCAACATCATCCTGTCGCTGGGTATGGTGGGTGCGCTCTCCATCGTGCGTTTCCGCACGGCCATCAAGGAGCCCATGGACATCGCGTTCATGTTCTGGGCCATTTCCGCCGGTATCGTCTTTGGCGCGGGCCTGTTCGGGCTGGGTCTGGTGGGCTCGCTGCTCATCGCCGGCGTGATGCTGCTGTTCGCAGGCAAGAAGAACGAGGCCGAATCCTACGTCCTGGTGGTGAACTGCAATGATGCCGCTGAGCGCAACGTGATGCAGATGGTCGCGAACGCGTGCAAGGGCTTCGTGCTCAAGGCCAAGACCGTGAGCGCCGAAGGCAACGAGCTCACCATGCAGCTGCGCCTGCCGCAGGGTGGCAGCGGCTTCCTGGGCCGCATGCTGGCGATCCCCGGTGTGAGCAACGCGGTGCTGGTGTCCTACAACGGCGACTATCTGGATTAGGCACGCGTTGCGCTGCTCGCGGAGATGACATCGCGATGATCGAGGCCCTTATCCCATGGTGGATAAGGGCCTCGTGCTGCTATCATCTACACGGCTGAAGAATATAGCAAGAATCGCTGCTATATTCTTCAGTGATGTATGAAGAAGATGTGTGCTCGTACATGGCTGCAGAATATAGCAGCTTTTCTGCTATCTTTTGCAGCCGTGTAGATGTTAGCTTGCATTAATCTACACTGCGGAAGAATATAGCCGTTTTTCTGCTACTTTTTGCAGCTG
>JAFRFV010000105.1 GCA_017434185.1 Coriobacteriales bacterium | reverse complement strand
CGCAAGTCGGTCAGGAGCGCCACGTTCATCGACCTGTGCAAGGACCTGATCCTTCCCGTGGCCCTGGTCGCGCTGTACTTATCCACCTTCCTCACTGGCACACTCAGCAGCGCCTACATCATCGTGCTCAACATCGCCCAGAAGGCGGCGCTCTTCCTCATCTGGATGACGCCGTTCTTCTATGTGACCAAGCGCCCACCCCTGCAGATGGCCGTCATCCTGCTCCTGTACTACAACGTGGGTAAGCTGCTGCTCAATACGCTCAACCTCATGTCCTCCAGCGGGATGCTGAGCAATTTCGTCTATGGTGGCGTGATCGCCGCCGTCATGATCTCGCTCATGGTGATCGCGCTCTACTCGCACCTGCGCACACGCGCCCTCATGCGAAACCAGGATGCGGTTGCCGCCGGCGAGGAAGGTGACGATACCGCCGAAGCGGAAACCGGCAGCACGGCTGAGACGCCCGGTTTCATGGGCTTCAAGCGCCGCTACAACCGCATCTGCGATGAGCTGGCCGCAGCGCACGGTCTCACCCCGCGTGAGACCCAGGTCTTCTTCCGCCTTGCCAAGGGCCAGACCGCCGAGCGCATCGCCCGCTCCATGAACGTGAGTGTCGCGACCGTGCGCACCCACATCAACCATGTGTACCAGAAGATGGAGTTGAGTTCGCAGCAGGCGCTCATGGATTTGGTCGAGACCAGCGCGGAAGCCGAGCTTGCTGCAGCGAAGGCAGCGGACGCCGCCACAGATGGCAAGGGGGCGGGCGGACGATGAAACGCTGGCAGGAATACGCATCCAAGAACTGGTTCGGTCTCGCCTGCATCAGCCTGGGCTGCTTCCTCACCTGCGCAGAATCCGATCGTTTCACCACGCTCCTGGTGGTGCAATCGCAGGGTTATCTCACGGCCATCTACTACGGCATCGCCATCGTGTTGCTCGCCTTCACCGTCCTCTTCCTGCTCAACCGTATGGACGAAGGACTCAACCTGTGCGAGAACCGGGCTCTGCTCATAGTGGTCATGGCGAGTTTCATCGCGAAGGCCCTGCTGCAGTTCACACCCTTGGGAAGCCATATTCCCGCCCAGATGTACGGCGCCTCCATCAAGACCCTTCAGACGGTCGAGCTGGTCGCATTCCTGGCGCTGGGTGAGTTGCTCATGCGCGCGGGCGCCAAGCAATCCGTCACCGCGTTCGCCGTGGGCATGGTCATCGCCGGAAGCTTCCAGCTGGTCCTTTCGGTGTTGCCGCGCTACGGAGCCGTGTTCCTGTTGCTGCTCATAGCGGCACTGGTGGTCCCCTACCTGCAGCTTGCATACCGGGGCTTCATGTTGGCACAGGAGCCCCCCGCTGACGACGCCATCGAGCCCAACGTCCCCCGCGGCCTGGATCTTCCCGCCCAGGATGTGGCTGTGGATAAGAGCTCCTTCACGGGACTCTGGATCATGGTCGTGCTGCTGTGCATCCTCTTCGGTGGTATCCACAATCTGTGGCTCCCCTACCAGGACGGCGGCACTGCGAGTATGGTCATCCAGCTCTCCGCCGGTCTGGGCACCATGCTCTGTGGCAACCTGATCCTGCTGCTGCGCAACCGCCTGCGCAACACGACGGCCTTCGACCTGTGCAAGAATCTGGTGCTTCCCGTCACCATCGGCGCACTCTACTTCGCCAGCCTCATCGATAGCGGACAGATGGTGTTCGCCTATATCGTGCCCCTCAACATCGCCCAGAAGGCGACTCTGCTGTTGGTGTGGGCGGCGCCGTTCTTCTACCGCACCACGCTCAAGCCGATGTCCATGTTCTGCATCGGCGTCGTGGCGTACCACTTGGGACGCGTGCTGCGCATGTTCCTCAACTCGATACCCGACAGCGGAGGGGACTTCGCCTTCTCCACTCTGGTGCTTGCCGCCGCCATGTTCGGCCTGTTGTTCGTTGCAGCGTTCTCGCTGTACAAGACGCGCGTCACCTCACACGACCTGATCGAGGTCGCCCACACGCCGGAGGTGGTCGAGGTACGCCGTCCCTTCATGGATTCCTGCCAGGAACTCATGGAGGAGGCCCAGTTGACGCCACGCGAGGGCGAGATCTTCGTCCTGCTCGCCAAGGGACGCAGTGCGCAGTACGTTGCCAAGCGCCTGACCGTGAGCGTTCCCACGGCGCGCTCCCACATCGCCCACATCTACCAGAAGCTGGGCGTGAGCTCGCAGCAACAGCTGATGGACCTGGTGGATCTGCGAATGAGCCGCGACTAGGGGCGACGTTACGCTGGCGTAACGCGGAATTAGCCGAACTGTATCATTCGCGTGGGGTGCGGTGCGTTATCATGCGCATTGGAATATCACTCCCTTCGAAAGGAGAGCCCCATGCCCTTCTGCACCAATTGCGGCGCAGCGGTGGACGGCAGCGACGCCGTATGCCCCAGCTGTGGACAGCCCATGCAGCAACCTGAGTCCGTCGCTCCCGCCTACACCCCGGAGCCCACGCCCGCTCCCACCTACCAGGCTCCCTACACCCCGGAGCCCACGCCCACCTACCAAGCTCCGCAGCAGGCCTACCAGGTTCCCCCGACGCAGCAGTACAGCTATCCTGCCGCTGCTCCCGCCGCCGCCAACCCCAAGGGCAGCATCGGCTGGGCCATCCTGGGCTTCTTCATCCCCATCGTGGGTCTCATCCTCTTCTTCGTGTGGAAGAAGGACCGTCCCGGTGACGCCAAGAAGGCCCTCATCGGCGGTATCATCGGCTTCGTCGTGGGCATCATCATGAGCATCGTCTCCTGCCTGGGTCTGGCTTGGCTCGGCAGCACCGTCGACCAGCAGACCACCTATCCCAGCACCAGCACCACCACGACCACCACTACCACCACTACCAACCCCGCCCCGGCGCCGGCGAACTACGACGCGAACTTCCAGGGCCATTGGAAGCTCTACAGCATGAAGGATGGCGGCGAGGAGCTCGACCACAGCATGGTGCAGCTCGCTGAGCAGGCCGGCTATGTGGTGACCATGGACCTGAACGCCGACAAGAGCATGAAGCTCACCGCAGGTGAGGATATCATCTCCGGAACCTGGAAGGCCAAGGACGCGAACACGGTGGTTCTCGAGTCCGATGGTGAGACCATCACCGGCACGCTCGAATCCAACGGTATGGTCACCCTCAAGGAGGGCTCGACGAGCATGACCTTCGAGCGTAAGTAGACTTCGTACGAACCTGCTCGACCCTCACGCGACACAAGGCCGGCTCCTTTCGGTGCCGGCCTTCTTCTTGCTCTCGTGTAGGCTGGGCGCTTATCCCCTGCTGCCGTGTTGGAACAGCTCCTTCGCCTGCTTGCCGCTCATGTGCTCGATCCTGAACTCGAGCATGAGCATGCGATGGAAGCCACTGGCTATCTCCGCATCACGCTCCGCGTCCATGCCCGGCGAGTACTTGTCGGACAGGATGATGTGCTTCGCCAGGGTGACGGCGTCGTCCATGTCCATCACACGCACCGTGCCGAAGCAGATGACGCTCCTGAAGTAGGTGGTGAACTCGGCGGGCTTCACGTCGTCGGCGGCAACCACACAGAAGCTCGCCTTGGGATTGCGCGCGATGGCGTCCAGTTTATGACCCTGCTTGGCGCAGTGGAAGTACAGGTAACCGTCGTGATAGACATAGCTCAGGGGCACTGCGTAGGGGTAGCCATCGTCCCCCGCCACCGCGAGCACGCCGTGGGTGCCCGCGCGCAGGATCTCGAGGGACTCCTGCTCGCTCAGTTCCTGCTTGAAGCGGCGCATCTTCCTGAATTCCACCGTGGCTCCTTTCCCGCTCGTCTGCCTGCATGATAGCAAAAAGAGCTGGCCCGGCAGATGAAGGCCGGGCCAGCGGGTTTGGTGCGCAGGATGCAGAGGAGGAATGATCCTACGCGGGCTTGGCACCACTGAGGATGCGCTTCACCTGATCATCGGTGAGCTTGTAGCCATAGAACAGCTCGTAGAAGTCCTTGGTCTCCTGCTCCATGTCGATGTCGGCGAAGAGCTCGGGGTTGAAGAACTTGGCAGCCCACAGCACCTGCAGGGCCTCTTCTCCGGAGTAGCGGTCCCAGGGGAACATGCCGTCGGGGTTGGCATAGACGGCGCCGTTCTTGACGGCGGTCACACCCTGCCAGTTGGGATCAGCCTTGAACCTCTCGACATCCTCCGGGGTAGCGGATCCGATGATGACGACTTCGGGATTGGAAGCGAGGATTTCCTCGGTGGTGAGCGTGATACGGTTGCCCTCCTGGGTCAGGGCATTCTCGCCGCCGGCCAGCTTGATCCACTCATCCACGATGGTGTTGGGGCCGTCGACCATGTTGAAATCGTTGGCGTTGCAGATGTGCAGGACTCGGGTCTTGGGCTTGGTGGACTTGGCCATACGCTCCTGGACCAGAGCGATGTTCGCGTCCAGCATCTCCTCCCAGGTCTTGGCGCGCTCGAGAGCCTCGCCGCCCAGGACCTGAGCAGTCACCTGAACGTCCTTGCGCAGGCCATCGTAGTCCTGGAAGCCCACGTTCAGGGCAGCCAGACCCTTGCTGCGGGCAGTCGCGATGACCTCTTTGTCGGAGCCGAAGACCACGTCGGGCTCGAGAGCCATGCACTCCTCGTAGTTGACCTCGCCGGCACCGCTACCGATGACCAGTGCCTCGACCTCGGAGATGCGCGGATACACGACGTTGACCCAAGCGCGCTTCTTGAAGACGTCGGTGGTGCCAACCAGCGTGCCACCAGCGCCCAGCATGATCATGACCTGGTTGTGGGCGTGCCACAGATCGGCGACCTTCGTGACCTTTGTGGGAACGACGACGCTGTCACCTTGCAGGTCGACGACGGTTTGTTCGGTGGCTTCGGGCTCGGGAGCGGTGTCGTTCCCAGCGGGAGTCCCGTTGTCATCGGCCGGCTTGTTGGGGAAGCTGCAACCTGCGAGCCCCAGCGCCAGAGTCGCAGCGCTGACGCTACCAACATACATGAATTGTCGCCTTGTGAGGCCTTCGTACTCTGCCATGTTTCCTCCTGTTTGTTCGGCATCTCGAGACGATTGCCTATTTATTCTCGAGTGAGGATAGTGTAAACTCCGGCTTATATTCTTGCAAGAGAATAATTCTGGGGATAAGCGCACCTTTTGGTGACCGACACAGGAGAGCGAATGGACGAGAAGGAAGCCAAGGCAGCGGCAGCTGAGATCGCACGTGAGCAGGAGCTCGCGCGCGAAGAGGAACTGGCGGCCAGACATGCCAAGTGGGCGAAGAAGGGCAGGAAGGAGCGGTTCGCTGCGGAGGATCGAACGATCGAGGGCAAGAAGCAGGTCCCGCTGGTGGCGATCCTGCTGTTCCTGGGCGCCGTCGTCATCGTCCTGAGCATCATCTCGCTCTGCGTGGGCCGCTTCCATGTGGACATCCAAACGACGCTGCGCATCCTGCTCTCGCCCTTCACCGGCGAGACGGATGGTTGGACCGCCAACGAGTGGACCGTCATCACCACCATCCGTATCCCGCGTGTGATCGCCGCCTGCCTGGTGGGTGCCGCGTTGGCGCTTTCCGGTGCCTCCTACCAGGGCGTCTTCCAGAACCCACTGGTCTCCCCCGATATCCTGGGTGTCTCCTACGGCGCATGCGTGGGCGCCGCTCTGGCAATCCTGCTCAACCTGGGCGGCAATACCATCCTCGTGCAGCTCTTCGCTTTCGTCGGTGGCATCATCACCGTGTTCGTTACCGTGAGCATCCCCAAACTCATGCACCGGCACAGCAACGTTGTCATGGTGCTCTCCGGTGTCATCGTGGGCGGCTTCATGTCGTCCATCCTGGGCTTGATGAAATACGTCGCCGATCCTGACACCCAGCTGCAGGAGATCACCTACTGGCAGTTGGGCTCCATCGCCAAGGTCGACTTCGATCTGCTGCTCTACACGGCACCCGTCATGATCGTGGCGGGCATCATCCTGCTAGCCATGCGCTGGCGCTTGAACCTCATCTCGCTGGGT
This sequence comes from Coriobacteriales bacterium, assembly GCA_017434185.1. Classification (GTDB taxonomy): domain Bacteria; phylum Actinomycetota; class Coriobacteriia; order Coriobacteriales; family RUG844; genus RGIG2431. Next base: position 11,342 of record JAFRFV010000105.1, on the reverse strand, counting down.
GAGGAGGAAGCACGCTCCCTGGGTGTCGACCTGCGCAAGGAGCGCCTGATCATCATCGTCGCCGCCACCATCCTCACCGCGAGCGCTGTGAGCGTGGCGGGTACCATCGGCTGGGTCGGTCTCATCATCCCCCACATGGCACGCCGCCTGGTGGGCGCCGACAACAAGCGCCTCATCCCCACGGTCATCCTGGTTGCCATGGCGTTCATGCTGCTCATCGACCTGTTCGCCCGCAACATCAGCGGTTGGGAAGTGCCGCTGGGTGTTCTCACGGGTCTCATCGGTGCGCCGCTCTTCGGCTACATCCTGGTCAGGCAAAGGGAGGTGGACTAGATGACCGCCCTCATGGAAGTCAAGGATCTCGCGTTCCGCTACACCCGTGACCGCATGATCTTCCAGAACGTGAGTTTCGAACTCGTACCCGGCGAGATCATGTGCCTGCTCGGCCCCAATGGCGCCGGTAAGAGCACGCTGCTCAACTGCCTGGCCGGCCTGGCTCATCCCACCCATGGTGTCGTCGAAGTGCTGGGCAAGAACGTCGAGAACTACTCCGCGCGCAGCCTCGCCAAGCACATCGGGTACGTGCGGCAGAACATAAGCGTCACCTACGGCTACACGGTGCGCGAGTATCTTGTGATGGGCGCAGCGCCACGCATCGGCATGTTCTCGAGCCCCAAGAAGGAGGACTACGAGCGCGTGGCGGAGGCCATCGAGGATCTGAGTCTGCAGAAGCTGGCTGACCGTGCCGTTTCCAAGCTGTCCGGTGGCGAGCGCCAGCGTGTCGCCATCGCGCGCGCCATCGTGCAGAACCCGGAGATCATCCTCTTCGACGAGCCCACCAGCGCGCTCGACTACGGCAACCAGATCCGCGTCATGCGCACCATCCAGCAGCTGTGCGAACGCGGCTACGCGGTGATCATGACCACGCACAACCCCGACCAGCCCATCCTTCTGGGCGGCAAGGTAGCCATGCTCAACTCGAGCGGCACGTTGGCAATCGGCGACGCGGAGAAGACCCTCACGGGTGAGCGCTTATCCGAACTCTACGGCACCGACCTCCATCTGGTGTTCGTCAACGAGGTCGATCGCATGGCGTGCGTGAGCAGCAAACTGTAGTACAATTCCTCTGTTGCGCATCCAACGGAGGAGGACCCACCCATGAGCGACTTCGATTTCGAGAGCCTTATCGTCAACATCCCGGATTACCCCGAGCCCGGTGTCATCTTCAAGGACATCACCCCGCTTCTGGCCGATCCCACCGGCTTCAACGCGGTGATCGACGCCATCGCGGAGCACTTCAAGGATGCTGGCGTCACCAAGGTCATCGGGGCGGAGGCACGTGGCTTCATGATCGGCGCTCCCGTGGCCTACCGTCTGGGTGCCGGTTTCATCCCCGCGCGCAAGCCCGGCAAGCTGCCGCGCGAGGTCATCAGCGAGAAGTACACGCTCGAGTACGGCACCAACGAACTGCAGATCCATGCGGATGCACTCAGCGCGGATGACGTGGTGCTACTGGTGGACGACCTCATCGCCACGGGCGGAACCGTTGTCGCCCAGGTCAAGCTCGTGCAGAAGGTGGGTGCGAAGCTGGCGGGCATGGGCTTCCTCATGGAGCTCGCCTTCCTGCATCCTCGCGAGGCGGTCGCCCAAGCCACGGATGTCGAGGTCTTCTCCCTGGTCAAGGTCGGTTAAGGGGATAAGCGCCGCATCATGACAGATATCAAACTCGAGAAGGTCCGCAACACACGCGACCTGTGCAGCATCGCCTGCGCCGGCGGCAAGCATCCCGCGACAGGACGCCTGATCAGAGGCTCCGCGCTGTGGCGCGCGACCGATGAGGACATCCGCATCCTCATGGAGGACTACCATCTGGGCTGCGTCATCGACCTGCGTACGGATGGCGAGCTCGAACGCAAACCCACCCCCTACCAGAAGTTCCCCGGCGTGCGCTTCGTGCACGCCTCCGTGCTGGAATGGGCAACCGTGGGCGTGAGCCACGACGAAGCATCGCAGGAGGAACGTGAGCGCTTCCTCGCCCACCCGGAGCTCATCATGCAGGGTCACTACATCGTGATGCTCTGCCAACCCCACGGCATCCGAGCATTCCGTACCTTCTTCGCGACGCTCTTGGAAGAGGCGGACAACCCCGATACTGGTGCCATCTTCTACCATTGCATGGGCGGCAAGGACCGCACCGGGTTGGCAACCGTGTTGCTGCTGCATGCGCTGGGTTCGAGCTGGGACGACATCTGCGCTGACTACCTGCTCACCAACCGCGATCTCAAGCGCGATGGCAGCCGGGCCAGCCTGCTCAAGGACTACAACATGGACGAGGACATGGCGGGCGCGCTCGCTGCGGTCAATTCCGCTCAGCTCTCATACGTGGATGCGGCGATCGATGCCGTGACCCGCGAATACGGCTCGCTGGACGCATATCTGGAGACGGCCCTGGGCGTGGGCCCGGAGCAGATCGGAAAGCTGCGTGATGCCTTCCTGGTATGAGTTCGTCCGGCTTGCATAGCACGCATCGCAAACACGAGAACAGCGGCATCCGCAACGTCATTCAAGTCCTCCTGCACGATCTCAGAGGTTTGGCGAAAGCACCGGCTGCGTGGTCGGTCGCACTCTTCCTTGTCTTGCTTCCGTCACTCTATACATGGTTCAATGTCGCTGCTTTCTGGAACCCATACGACAACACCGGCAACTTGCGCGTGTGTTTGGTGAATGAGGATGCCGGCGCAACGGACGAGCTCGTGGGCAACGTGAACATCGGCGACCGCTTGGTGACTGAACTCAGGGAGAATCATCAACTCGGCTGGGACTTCTGCGATCGTGAGACCGCGATGGGCGAGTTGGAGGCGGGCCGTTGTTATGCGGTGCTGGTGATTCCCGCTGACTTCTCCCGGGAGATAGTGGCGATCGTCCATGGTGCTGGGGATAAGCCCTCCATCGAGTACTATGTGAACGAGAAGAGCGGACCCGTTTCACCCAAGATCACCGACACCGGCGCAAACATGTTGGACACGCGCATAAACGAGGCCTTCGTGAGCACCGTCGCGGAAACCCTCGCCGCCACCTTCAACGAGAGCAGCGCACAGGCCGTAACCCAGCTCGAAGCCGTCACCGATGATGCCGTGCGCCTTCTGAACGATGCGAGCGCGCGGATCGAGCAGGCTCGTGGGGCGCTGCGCGACATGAGCGATGCCGCGGCACAGGCGCAACAGCGCAGCGGGAACGCGATCGCCTCCTTGAACGCTGCACGCAACAGGTTGCAGGGCTTATCACAGGATGTCGAACGACTCTCGACACGGCTGGCGGATGCCACCCGGGCACTGGCCGAGTTCTCCACCAGGATCGGCGGAGCTCTGGATGAGACCGGTGGCGCCCTCATGCAGGCGCTCCAGGATACCGATGCCGCCCTGCAGGAGACGCTCGCCGCACTGAGCGCTTCACAGCAGGAGGTGGCTTCCGCCATCGAGCAGGCGCAGACGATGCTCGCATACAATCAGGCGCTTCTGGAGGATCTTCATGCCGAAGCGGATGCGCTCCCCGATGGCGATCAGAAGCAGGAACTCCTGGATGTCATCACGAAGCTGGAACAGTGCAACGAGAGCATCTCACAGGATCTCGCGGACCTGCAGGCGTTGGCGCAGGACCTGGATGCCAGCATCGCCGCTCTGCAGGATGCCGCGAATGCCACCTCCGATGCCACCTCTTCTGCTATGAGCGCGGTAGATGAGTATCGTACGACCCTGCAGCAGGACGTGATCCCCCAACTCACGAGCGCATTGGGGCAGCTCTCCAGCGCGGCGATGCGCTGCAGCCAGATCGTGGCGGCTCAGAGTCAGCTTATCGACCAGGGCGTGCTGCTGCTCAGGCAGCTGGACTCGAACCTCTCACTCTCCATGGATGCCATCTCCAGGACCGACGCCTTGCTCTTCAACCTGCGTTCCACCCTGGACAGCGCGGCCACGGACCTGGCGGCCCTCGAGGGATCGTTCTCGTTGGGCCCGCTGGATGAGGGTGTCGATGTGGATCGCATCGCGAACTTCATGCTCTCGCCCACCCGGATCGAAACCCAGAAACTCTACCCGTTGAACTCCTATGGCACTGCGATGGCACCGCTGTTCATCAACCTCACCCTGTGGGTTGGCGTCTTCATGCTCATGGTCATCATCCGCAAGGAAGTGGATGCGCCCGGGATCGAGGGTCTCACCATCAACCAGCGGTTCTTCGGCCGCGGTGCCTTCATGAGCATCCTCGCCGTCCTGCAGGCGGCGACCTGTTGCACCGGTTGTCTGATCCTGGGCGTGCAAAGCGTGAATGTGCCGCTGTTCTTCATCACGGCCATGATCACGTCACTCGTGTACCTTTGCATACAGTACACGCTCTCGACCACGTTGCAGCACATCGGCATGGGGCTTTGCATCGTCCTCGTGTTCGTGCAGATACCCGGCGCGTCCGGCATCTACCCCATCGAGATGACGCCGGACTTCTTCCAGTCCATCTATCCCTGGTTCCCCTTCACCTATGGTATCGATGCTTTGCGGGAGACCATCGGTGGCTTCTATCCGGGTACCTGGAGCAGCTGTATCGGCACGCTGCTTTTGTTCGGGTCGGGCTTCCTGTTGGTGGGTTCGCTCCTGCGCCCCTACACCATCAACGTGAACCGCTTGTTCTCGCGCGAGGTGAGCGGCAGTGACCTGCTCAACGCGGAACTCGTGCAGACCCCCGAACAGCACTATCGTGTCACGCAGCTCATCGCCGCGCTGGCCAACCAGGAGGAATTCCGCAAGCAGATCGAGCCGCGTCGTGAGCGCTTCATGGATCGTTATCCCCTGCTCAAGCGTGCTGGTGTCATCGCCGGTGTAGCGGTTCCCGTCGTGGGAACCGCGATCATGGCGTTGTTCGGTGCGGAGAAGGTCGCCATCCTCACCGCGTGGCTGCTGTGGTTCGCCATCGCGGCGCTCTTCCTCATCACCGTGGAATACATCAAGGACAGCTACCGGCGTCGCAGCGCTCTGAATGAGATGAGCGAGACGCAGATGCGCGAACTCTACACGCAGCGTGAGCGCATCGATGGCAGCAAGGGGGGTGACGCATGAGAGAGGCCTGGCGCATATTCAAGAGCGACCTGAAGCATCTGTTCAACTCGAACGTGGTGACCGCCATCACGGCGATCGGCCTCGTGCTCCTGCCGTCGCTCTTCAGCTGGTACAACATCCTGGCCTGTTGGGACGTGTTCGACAACACGGGCAAGCTCACCGTTGCGGTTGCGAACACCGATGAGGGTTATACCAGCGACCTGATTCCCCTGCGTGTGAATATAGGCGATCAGGTGGTGGGTGCCCTGCGTTCCAACGACCCGGTGGATTGGGTCGTGGTGGACCAGGAGGAAGCCATCGACGGTACGAAGGCCGGGCGCTATTATGCTGCGGTGGTGATTCCCAAGACCTTCAGCCGCGATATGATGTCCTTCTTCAGCGAGGATATCGAACACGCGACGATCATCTACTACACGAACGAGAAGAAGAACGCCGTGGCGCCCAAGATCACCGATCAGAGCGCCAACCAGATTGCAGCGCAGGTGAACGAGGCTTTCAGCGAAGCTGTGGGCGAGACCGCGCTCGCGCTGGCATCCTCGCTCTACGACTACGCCAGCGACAACGGTCTGGATGGTCGGATCGCGGTGCTCAACCAGCGCTTGGCCACTACGAGCGTGCAGATGAGGGACGCCTCCAACCTGTTGCTGCTCTATGCCGACTTGATGGACGCCTCCGCTGACATGGCACGCGATGCCGGCGGGATGCTGCTTGCGACGTCGGATTCCGCCGGCGAACTCGCGAACCAGATGAGTGATGTGCAGACTGCCTCGCGCCACATCGACGAGGCCGTGAACGAGGCGACCGATGCCCTGAGTGCCGCGCTCGCCGCCAATGCCGCGGACTACGATGACGTGCTGGAGAGCATCGACGCCGCCTTCGATGCGGCCGCGGACGCTTCGGGCGATGCCGCTGCGGCGCTGCGCCACCGGGCTGATGAGCTCGATGCGGGAATCGCGGACATGGAAGCGCTCATCACCCGCATGGAGACCCTGAGGGAAGCTTTACCGCAGGAGCAACAGACGCACATGGACGCGTTGATACAGCGCATGCGCGACGTGGTTGACCTGCAGGAACGCGCCCGCGATGCTCTGCTCGATTCCGCGGATTCCATCGAGTCCAAGACGGATGACCTAGGGGATAAGCGCGTGGAGGCAAAAGAGGCCGCGCAGCTGGCGCAACAGGGCATCCTGGATGTCAAGGCCGCCTATGAACAGGATCTCAAACCGGCTCTCGATGAACTCACCGCCAAGCTCGCGCAGATGGGCGAGGCGGTGGCAGCCGCATCCCGCAGCCTCGAGAACGCGGCTTATGACCTGGCTGGGCGAGGTGACTCCGCAGCGAATCGTCTCGATGCTTCCGCTCAGGACCTGCGAGAAGTCGCGGCCGCTTTGAGTGAGGCTGCGGACAAGCTGTCACAACTCACCGGACGTTTGGATGAGGCCATCGCCAGCAACGATCTCGAAGCATTCCGCAAGGCAATCGGTGCCGACCCCTCCGCGCTCGCACGCGCGCTCGCCGCTCCGGTGGGCATCGATCGGCACGCCATCTACCCTGTCGAGAACTTCGGCTCCGCCATGACACCGCTCTATGCGACGCTCGCCCTGTGGATCGGTGCGCTGTTGATCATGGTCACGATCAAGGCCGTGCCATCACCCAGGCATCTCGAGGAACTGGGCGATCCCAAGCCGCGCCAGGTCTTCATCGGCCGCTGGGGTATCGTGGGTTTGTTCTCGCTCATGCAGAGTACGGTCATGGCGTTGGGAAACCTGCTCTTCCTGGGTGTTCAGGCGGTGCATCCGTTGCTCTTCCTGCTCTGCTTCTGGGTGGCGGGGCTCGTGTTCTCCTTCATCATCTACACCATGGTCGCCCTCTTCGCCAACCTGGGCAAAGCGTTGGGCGTGGTGTTGCTCATCGTTCAGGTCTCGGGTGGTGGCGGTAGCTTCCCACTGAAGCTGCTCCCCCACGCTTTCCAGGCGGTGAGTCCTTATCTACCCATCGCGCATGCCGTCAATGCGATGCGTGCTGCGATGTTCGGATTGTATCAGGGTGATTTCTGGATCGAGATCGCCACGCTGCTCGCGTTCGCGCTACCATTCGTGTTGCTGGGCGTGGTTCTGCATGGACCACTCAATCGTGTCGTTCCCAGGTTCATCGCGCGCATCGAGAAGTCGGGGATCATGTGATGAAGCGGAATCTCGCGCTCATCCTGATCATCTACCTGTTGGGGCTGCTGATAGGCGGCCTCTACGTTGGTATGGTCGCGCCCGTGCGCACGGTGATCCAAGCGAGCTTTGGCGTGGACGACACCGTGGGCATCTGGGTCGTCAACATCTACACGCTCTTCTATGCCGCCTTCATCCCCATCATGGGCAAGCTCGCAGATCGCGTGGGCCGCAAGCGTGTCTTCGCGGCGTGTCTGGGTTTGTTCGCTGTGGGTGCGCTGCTCTGCGGACTTTGCACTCTGGCTGGCGCGACGATGGCTGGCTTCGCATTGCTGCTGCTGGGGCGCGTGCTGCAGGCGATCGGTGCCGGCGGAATCATTCCCGTGGCGAATGCCGAGATAGGCGTCACGTTCCCTGCGGATAAGCGCGGCATGGCCCTGGGAATCGCCGCGGCGACCATCGGTCTGGCGAACGTGCTGGGGTCCGCTGTGGGGAGCGCTCTGTTGGGTCTGCTCGGCACTGGTAATTGGACCTGGCTCTTCCTGGGCTGCGTGCCCCTGTGCCTACTGCTCGCCGCCGCCGCATGGTTCCTGCTACCCAGCAACACGGTGGAGCGAGGCGGTAAGCTCGATGTGCTGGGTGCCGTGCTCTTCGTGAGCTTCGTGCTATTCCTGCTTCTGGCGTTCAAGGGACTCGATCCCCAGCGTCTGAGTGCATCGCTTATCGCCCCAAGCTTCTGGGCGCTGCTGATCGCTGCGTTCGCGCTCGCGTTCGCATTCCGCGCTGTCGAGCATCGCGCAGCAGACCCGGTCTTCCATATGGAATACCTGCATCGCGTGCCCATCGTGATCACCATGCTGGTGAGCTTCTTCATCGGCGCGGTCACCATCAGCATGACCCTCATTCCCCAATACGCGGAATTCCTGATGGATGCCCAGCTGGGTAGCGGCGGCTACTACATGGCGGTGATCGGCGTGTTCTCGCTGCTGGGGCCGGTGCTAGGTGGCAAGCTCATCGATCGCGTGGGGCCCAAGCCGGTGCTCATGGCGGGTCTGGTCGTGGCGTTCCTAGGGTATGTCTTCCTGGCGCTCGTCGTCACTCCGCGGCCCAGCCCGGTGCTGTTGCTTCTGGGACTCGCGATCGTGGGTCTGGGTATGGGCTTCGCGATGGGTGCACCCACCAACTACATGGTGCTGGAGAACGTGGATGAAAGCGAGAGCACCGCAGCCGTCTCCACCATCGCGCTCGTGCGCCAGATGGGCACGACACTCGCGCCGGCTCTCTTCGTGGGCTTCATCGCGAACAACGCCAGCACCGGCGGTTACCAAGCGATGATGCTCGCCGTCGCGGCGTGCGCCGCCTTCGCCGCGGTTGCGCTCATCCCCTATCGCAGATAGGGACGGTTCTGTTCGGCGGTTTCCCTGGGCAGCCTGCTCAAGTAACGCTCCGGAGGCCGTATCAAGACCCCATTGCCGTTCGCGCCTGATTCTGTTGCGCTGTGAGAAAAGAAGAGTATGATACGCTCCCCAGCTTCAGAACGTTACGTGCGAAAGGGGTTGCAGTGATGGAAGCCATCGAAAACCAGGACCTCAACGAACTCGACGTCAACGACCTTCCCGAACCCGATATCCAGGACCTCGATGAGGCGGATGTCGTCGTACTCTCCGACGAAGAGATCCTCGACGGCATCCCGGAAGAAGAGCTCGCCGCAGTGAGCGAGCAGGATATCGAAGCGCTTATCCCCATCGTCAGCGGGCGCCGCGACCCCCGCAACCGTCGCAGGGAATCCTGCGACATCAGCGCTTTCACCGGCGATCCCGTGCGCATGTACCTGAAGCAGATCGGCACGGTCGACCTGCTCACCGCCACCCAGGAGGTCGATCTGGCCAAGAGGATCGAGGCGGGCGCCAAGGCCACTCGCGAACTCGAGGAGGCAAAGGATAAGGGCATCTCTCTTGACCGTCGTGAGTCGCGTCGTCTTGCACGCATCGAGCAGGACGGTCTGGATGCCAAGCAGCACCTGATCGAGGCCAACCTGCGCTTGGTCGTCTCCAACGCCAAACGCTACATGAACCGTGGGATGCACTTGCTCGACCTCATCCAGGAGGGCAATCTGGGTTTGATGCGCGCGGCCGAGAAGTTCGACTACACCAAGGGTTTCAAGTTCTCCACTTACGCGACCTGGTGGATCCGCCAAGCCATCACCCGCGCACTCGCCGATCAGGGCCGCATCATCCGCGTCCCCGTGCACATGGTCGAGATCATCAACAAGCAGACGCGTGTACAGCGCCAGCTGCAGCAGGAGCTCGGCCGCGAGCCAACGGCGCAGGAGATCGGCGATGTCATGGGCTACAGCGCGGACCGCGTGCATGAGATCCAGAAGTACGACCAGGACCCCGTATCCCTCGAGACCCCCATCGGCGAGGAGGAGGACAGCCATCTGGGCGACTTCCTCGAGGACGAGACGGCGATCTCGCCGGAGGACGCCGCCAGCGACGCTCTCCTGCGGGAGCAGATCCGCGAGGCCGTCGAAGACCTGGATGACCGCGAGCGACTGGTCATCGAACTGCGCTACGGCCTGCTCGATGGCAAGCCCCACACGCTCGAGGACGTCGGCCACGTATTGGGTGTCACGCGCGAGCGCATCCGCCAGATCGAGAACAAGACGCTGGGCATCCTGCGCAATCCCCACAATCGCGCGAGCAAACTCAGGGATTACCTCGAAGAGTAGCGCCCCCGCTGTTGACTGGGATAAGCGCTGCGCTCCCCGGCAACGTGCGAGTGGTGTAGAATCGCATCCGTCAGCCCTTGTGATCGCTGGTGGATTCGAGGAGGAGTTCGCATGTTCTGTCCCAAGTGCGGTGCACAGATCCCCGATGGCTCGCTGTTCTGCGGCGCATGCGGCGCGTCGATCGAACCGCCTGGGAGGCGCTCTGTTACGCTGCCGACCGCTCCCACCGAACGGCTCAAGCGCGCCGTCCCCTATCTGTTCTGCATCTTGGCTGGGCTCGCGTTCGCCGCATGTATCTACCTGGTCGTCAGGGGCTTCATGTATGAGATGAAGGCGCTCGTCGTCTCCCTCGCATTCTACGAGGCGAAGGTCATCCGGGATGTCGTGATCGCGTTCGCGGTGATTCTCCTGATCCCCTGCATACTGTGTTTGTTCGGCTTCGAGAACTGCATCGAGGCGGTCGTGCGGCGGAATCTTCCCAAGAAGATGGCGCGCACTGTCGCTGGCGCCATCGTCGCAGCGAGCCTCTTCGCCCTGCTCATAGCGGCTCCGGAGATCGCTGACTATGTGATGCCCGTCCAGGTGGGCTTCGACATCGCGATGGCGGTGGGCATGATGCTCTCCGCAGCGGCGCGCATCTCACTCACCGCGCTGTGGCCACCCATCGTGGCCGCGGTGCTCCTGATCATAGCAGCGCATCTCGCGAAGAAGCGCGCTGCCCGCGAAGGGGGTGTGCGATGAGCCGGATCCTCAATCACGGCACCCTGGCTGGCTTCGCACTGGTCGCAGCACTTATCACCTGCTTCATTGCGTTCGCGCCTGAGCCCGCGGCTGCCGGCAGTCTTTAAACCAAGACCATCACCTACGGCGACGATTACAAGTCGAACGACCCCACCTTCACCGCTGGCAAGGCCCAAGTCAACTGGGGTGGCGCCCTGTTCGAAGGCGACCCGACGGCCTATAACAAGGACCTGGCGATGCTGGGCGCCGCTCTGTGCGCAGCTTCCGGCGAGAACAACACGGGCTATGACCAGTACATCGTCGACGCCTACCTTGACCTGGGCTTCTCCCCCGACTCCATCACACTCTACAGCTACCCCTACAACGACACGGCGCGCGCGTCCAAGGGCGACGGGTCGTACAACGACGACTCCTTCGAGTGGTCGCGTGACGAGGACTTCGCGTTCTCCATCGCGAGCACGCAGCTTGAGATCAACGGTCAGCAACGGACCGTCGTGGTGATCACCTGTCGTGGCACCCAGACCACCCGTGAGGGGAAGGATGCGGCGGGCTTTGGCGCGATGGACCCCGTTGCGAAGCGCAAGGTCCAGGGTTTCGACTCCT
>JAFRFV010000104.1 GCA_017434185.1 Coriobacteriales bacterium | reverse complement strand
TGCATCTGGCTGGGCATCACCTGCATCGTGATCGAAGCGCTGCGCGAGTCCAAGCACGAACATGCGAAGGAGGGATGACACGATGGCACGTATGGGCAAACCCAGCAGACTGTGGGTTACCTATCTGCTGCGTCTCATCTACCGGACCGTGCTGTTCGCCACGGGGCTGTACCTGTTCGTGAAGCGCCCTCAGACGCTCTCCCTGGAACTCGTTGGCGGGATAGGAGGCTTCAACTTCGTCGACCTGTTCTTCATCTCGTTCATCGTGGACATCTGCAGCAAATTCTTCCCGCGCGCGAAGCTCGCCATGGGCAGTCTCAAGCAGTTCCCGCACTGGCATGCGCCCACCACGTCCACCTTCGATGGTGGACGCGACGCCTTCCTGGGCTACCTGCGCAAGTTGCTCGAGGATGGCAGGGTCGCGTTGGAATCCGTGAGCTACAAGCGCCTGAGGCAGCGCACCCAGGAGGCATTCGCCAAGCTCAAGGCCAACGCCAGCTCCGCGCTGGGCAGAACCAGGCAGGAGCTTGACGAGACCCGCGGCATCGTCGCCGAGGCGGCCAAGGCCATCCTCGTGGACGTTGACGTGTTGCGCGTGCTCCCCTTCGATGAGAGGGACCTGACGGCGTAGGGTGCTCTGCGGCACGAGATCCGTCGCGCACGCGGCCGCGAGATCCTGCCGGTGATCATCTTCTGGCTGGTGTTCAACACGCTCATAGCGCTGGCGCTGCGCCACTGGGGGTACTTGGACGAGCCCGAGCTCATGCTCTGGAGCATCTTCTACTTCTTCTTCGATGTGTTCAGCGTGGTCGTCTGGTGCCCGCTGCAGATCTTCATGATGCGCAACCGCTGCTGCACCACCTGCCAGATCTTCAACTGGGACGGCATCATGGCCGCCACTCCCCTCTTCCTGTTGGGTGGCATCCCCATCTGGACCGTCATAGGGCTGGCGCTCGTGGTGCTGCTGCTCTGGGAGATCGCGGTCGCGCTGCATCCGGAGCGATTCGATGAGCGCACCAATGCCTCGCTGCGTTGTGCGAATTGTACGGATAAGCTCTGCTACCTGAGGGCACCCCTGCGCAAGGAAGGTCGCGGAACAAGGAACACGGAGAGCGACTAGTCGAAGAGACCGAAGTCCTCTTCGAGGTACTCCTCCTCGGTCAGGGCGTCACGATGGCGCTGCATCATGTCCTTCTCCAGATCGAGGATCGAGGGAGGCGTCCAGCTGATGGCGTCCGCTCCGGCATCGATGGTGTTCAGGATGGTCGCGGCGGTGGGGCCGCCGGTCGCCATGATGGGCATGTGGGGCAGGATGCGGCGCAGTGCGCGCAGGACGCCGGGGGTGTCGGGACCCGCAGCCACGTTGACGATGTCAGCGCCCGCGCCGATGCGCGCAAGGCTGTAGTCGCTCGCATCCAACACGGACACGACCACGGGAACGTCCACGGCTCGCGCGACGCCCTCGATGGTCTCGATGTCCGCCGTCGCGTTGATCACGATGCCGCTCACGCCCTGGAGCTCGGAATAGGCCGCGATCTCGACCGAGCGCACGCCGTTGGTCACGCTACCCGCCACGCCCACGAAGACGGGGCGCTCGCCGTACTGGAGCAGCGCTTGCGTGATGGCGGGCTGGGGCGTGAAGGGGTAGACGGCCAGGATGGCATCTGCGTCGCAGTTACGGATGATGGCGAGGTCCGTACTGAAGACGAAGCTCTTGACCGTGCGCCCGAAGATGGAGATACCAGGGCACGTATCGATTTCTGCGGGCACTTTGAGGCCAACCTTGCGGAAGGTACCCTCTATGGCCTTTGGGGCCTTCTGAGGGGCTCCCAGAGCCTCGTTCGCTCGCATCACCGCATGCTCTTCCATCTCATCTCCTTCCGGGCCGGCATCGGCCGTCTCAATGGGCAGCTGAACAGATCATCCATATGATAAAGGAAGAACCCCCGATTCCCAATGGGGGAACCGGGGGTTCGGGATTCCAACGGAGTGCCGGGAGCCTACTCGGCAGGAGTCTCGGCGGCAGCCTTGGCAGCCAGCTTGGCAGCCTTGCGCTCCTCCGCCTTGCCCTGGAGCCTGGTGAGAACGACAGCGCAGGAACCGTCGCCCAGGATGTTGAGGGCGGTACGGCCCATGTCGAAGAGCTTGTCGGCGCCAAGGATGAGCGCGATGCCCTCAACGGGCAGACCGACGGCCTCGAGGACCATGGCCAGCATGATGACACCGGCGCCGGAAACACCAGCGGTACCGATGGAGGCGATGGTGGCGGTGGCGGCGATGGTGATCATCTGACCCAGGGTCAGGTCGATACCGAAGCAGGAAGCGATGAAGATGGAGGCGACGCCCATGTAGATGGCGGTACCGTCCATGTTGATGGTGGCACCCAGAGGCAGGATGAAGGAGCTGTACTCAGGGTTGGCACCGGCCTTGTTGGCGCACTCGGTGGTCAGCGGCAGGGTCGCGACACTGGAGGTGGAGGTGAAGGCGAAGATGAACGCGGGCATCATTTCCTTGAAGAACTGGATGGGGTTCATGCCACCCAGGGTCTTCACGGTGATGGAGTAAGTGATGAACATGTGCAGCAGGTAGGCGACATAGGCGACCAGGATGACCAGACCCAGGGAGCCGATGACCTGCGGGCCATTGACGGCGACGGTGTTGACCATCAGGCAGAACACACCGATGGGAGAGCAGTAGATGATGAACATCATGATCTTGCCGAAGACGGCGTTTGCGCTCTCCATGACCTGGGCGAAGGGCTCGGCCTTCTTGCCAACCACCAGGATGGCGGCACCGATGAGCAGGGCGATGACGATGACCTGCAGCATGGCGCCACTGGTGAAGGCGGACCACATGTTGGACGGGAAGATGTTGACCAGGGTGTCCATGAAGTTGGACGACTTGGCCTCATACACGGCGTCACTGGTGTTGAGCTGCGGGAACCAACCCTTGGCAACGTTACCAACGATGAGACCGATGGTGATGGCGATGAGGGTGGTGCCCAGGTAGTAGACGATGGTCTTCCAACCCAGAGCGCCGACGGTCTTGAGGTCCTTCATCGAGATCATACCGCTCACGAGGGACAGCAGGACGATGGGCACGACGATGAACTTGAGCAAGTTCACGAAGATCGTACCGAAGGGCTTGATGTACTTGGTGGTGAAATCCGGATTCCCCAGGAAGCAAAGGCCCACGAGAATACCCAGGACCAAGCCGATGAGAATCCAACCTGCTAGGTTGATCTTCTTCAGTGATTGCATGACTCTCCCTTTTCCGCTGGTTTACCGCAGTGCATCCATCACACTGCTCAACTATAGCAACGGATTGTAACCCAACGGCCATAAATGTGGA
>JAFRFV010000103.1 GCA_017434185.1 Coriobacteriales bacterium | reverse complement strand
CGCGGGCAAGCACATCCTCTTTGAAGCCCAGCTCGGCGTGCTGCGCGACGTGGATTTCGGGATCATCCCCTATACCTCCTCCTCTCCCACGATCGCGGCCTACGCGCCCATCGGGGCGGGTATCCCCAGTGCGCGACTCGACGGCGTGGTGGGTATCATGAAGGCGTATTCGAGCTGCGTGGGGGAGGGTCCCTTCACCGTGGAGTTCTCCGGCGATGAAGCGCATGCACTGCGCGAGGCTGGCGGTGAGTACGGTGCCGCCACGGGGCGTCCGCGTCGTGTGGGCCCCTTCGATGTGGTGGCTTCCCGTTACGGTGTGAAGCTGCAGGGTGCACAGGATTGCATCGCGCTCACCAAGCTGGATGTGCTCTCGTACCTGGAGTCGATTCCGGTCTGTGTGGCCTACCAGGTGGATGGTGTGCGTCGCGACGACTTCCCCAGTGGTCCAGCGCTCGATCGCGCGAAGCCGGTGCTCGAGTATCTGCCCGGCTTCGGCGACATCTCCGCATGTCGCAGTTGGGACGAGTTGCCGCAGGCCGCGCGCGACTACGTGGAGTTCCTGAAGCGCGCCGTTGGTTGCCGCATCGCCTACGTGAGCGTGGGCGCGCAGCGCGACGCCATCATCGTGCGGTAAGGGCCGCGGAGGCGCCGCGCTTATCCCCTGGAGTTCAATCCTTCTTGAGACTCTTGCTGGCTTCCTGTACGAGTTCGTGCAGACCCGGATTGGAGCGCCCTGCATCATAGACGACCGACAGCGTGAAACAGGCGTCCTGCTCACGCACGGGCAGCACGGCGAACTCCTCGGTGGTGAGGAAGGGTATGTTGCGCAGGCCGGACTCGGGATAGAGCAGCACGTCATCGAGCGTGTTGATGAATGCCAGCTCGCTGGGATCCGCTGCCATCGAATAGACGAAGCGGGGTTTGACGTCGTAGTTCTGGAAGACGCTCTCGATGGTGTCCCAGCCAGCTGAGAAGAACGGCCCGTTCAGGCGCACCAGTCTCACGTCGTGGCTGTCATCCTGGATGCTGAAGCATTCACGCTTGGCAAGAGGTTTCTTCCCGGTCACGATCGCGACCATAGGGGTCCTGAACAGGGGAACGGCGGTGAATCCGCGCTCCGTCACCTTCTTGGTGGCATAAACGAGCAGCGCATCCACGCTCCCGTTCTCCAGCGTGCTCAGATAGTCCTTCTCGACGACGGATTTGAACACCAGGCTGCCATGGTTCATCTTCTCGTAGCTTGTCTTGAAGTCGGCGAGGCGACGCAGCAGCGTGCTGTCGGACACGCAGACGCCCACGGTGTAGCTTTCCGCACGTCGCCCGCGCCGCGACTTGAAGGTGGTGATGGCCTCATCCAGCTCCGAGAGGCTGGGTGAGATCGCCTCGTAGAACACGCGTCCGTCCGGCGTGAGCTCCACGTTGTTGGTGTCGCGCAGGAAGAGCTGGCAACCCAGCTGCTCTTCGAGCGTGGCGATATGCTTGGAAAGCGATGAGCGCGACAGATGGCGTGCTGCGGCGACCTTGGTGAAGCTCAGCGATGTGGCAAGGTCCGTGAATTCCTGCAGATAGCTTATCCTCATGGCTCCCCCCCTAGTTCCAAAAAGGAACAAGCACTGTTGCAGTTCGAGAATAAGGATTCCGCACGGGCGTGTCAATATCCTGACTGGATGGCCCTGTGATCAGGACGATCGCGGGCAAGAAGGAAGGAAGATCCGTCAAGAAGGGGGAAAGATGGGAAGATTGACACTCTCACGAAGATCATTCCTCAAGCTCTCTGCCGTCACGGCGGCAGCGACAGCGTTGGGGGCAACGGCAGCACCCGTTGTGTTTGCGGAGACGCTCATCTCCAGCGATGAGTCGGGCGCGAAGCGCGTGCGTACGGCATGTCGTGGTTGCGGCAAGATGGAATGCGGCTCCTGGGCCGTGGTCAAGGATGGCCGCGTCATCCGCATCGAAGGAGACAACAGTGCCTTCATGAGCCACGGCAATTGCTGCAGCAAGTCGATCGCGTCCCTGCAGGCGGCATACAATCCCACGCGTCTGCAGTATCCGCTCAAGCGAAGCGCTCCCAAGGGCGAGGAGGCTGCCTGGCAGCGCATCACCTGGGATGAGGCGATGGACTCCATCGTGAAGGGTTTCAACACCCTGATCGACAAGTACGGTGGTTCCTGCAACTTCACCATGGGCGGTACTAGCCGCGTATGGGCGCAGACCCCCGCCTACACCGGTTTCAAGGCACTGCTCAAGACCCGCAACTCCATCCAGGCGTTGCAGGTGTGCAAGGGTCCGCGCTTCTACGCCGGTGCACTGTGCAACGACATGGGTATCTACTGGTACGAGGGCACGGGTAGCGCGCCGGTCTACGTGCAGTGGGGCACCGCACCCGAGTACTCCAACTACGACAACTCCTGCCGTACGATGGTGTCAGTGGCAACGAACGCCAAGTACCACATCCTGATCGACCCGCGCATCACACCGCTGGGCAAGGAGGCCGACTACTGGCTGCCCGTGCGCCCCGGCACCGACGGTGCCATCGCCATGTGCTGGACCAACATCGTGATCCAGAGGGAACTCTACAACGACAACTTCGTCAAGCGCTGGACCAATGGCCCGCTGCTCATGGTGGACGAGCTGCAGCCCTCCGGTGGCTTCGTGCTTGAGGGCACCGGTGGCATCATTCTCAGGACCAGGATCCTCAAGGAGAGCGACATCGTGGAGGGCGGCGCTTATCTGCGCTTCATGGCATGGGATCTTGCCAAGCAGGATGCGGGTCTTACCGGCAACGCCTGTCTCACCTACTGGGATAACAACACCCATACGTGGGAAGGTGAGGTTGGCGGCCCGCAGACCAAGGGCCGCGAGGTCGCTTCACCCGACCCGCGCGTGAGCCCCTGCTTCCTGCCCGACGAGACCACTTTCGAGCCCTTCAAAGAGCCGGCGCTCTATGGTATCTATGATGTCACCTTGAAGGACGGCACCGAGTACCGCATCCATGCTCACCCCCCTGTACTGGAGTATCCCGACATCAAGGAAAAGTTCTACGATG
>JAFRFV010000102.1 GCA_017434185.1 Coriobacteriales bacterium | reverse complement strand
GCATGGCCAGGATGTTGTACTTGGAGATGGCCTCCGCGACGTCCTCCTGATCCTCTTCCGGCGCGGCGGTGAAGAGTTCGCGATAGGCCAGGTCGCCCACCTTGGCATCGTCCTTGGCCAGCACGAGCGTGCGCATGGAGAGCACGCCGGTGAGGGTCTTATCCTCCGTGATGGTGTAGACGTATTGCACGGCCTCGTAGTCCTCTGGCAGCTTGCGCAGACGCTCGATGGTCTCGGCGACGGTGGTCTCCTCGGGCACGGCGAAGTACTGCGTGGTCATGATGCCGCCCGCGGTCTTCTCCTTGTAGCCCAACAGGGCGCGGATGGCGCGCTCCTCTTTCACGCCCATCAGGCGCAGCAGGGTCTCGGCCTTCTCATAGGGCAGGTCGCCGATGATGTCCGCTGCGTCGTCCGGGTCCATCTGTGCGAGCAGCTTGGAGGCGCGGGCTTCGGACAGGTCGTCGATGACGTCGCTCTGGATCTCCTCGTCCAGCTCGCTGATGGCTTCCGCCGCACGGGCTGTGTCCAGGTGCGCGAAGACGTTGGCGCGCTGCTGCGGGTCGAGCTGCTCCAGGATGTCTGCCACGTCGGCCGGGTGCAGCTCGTGCAGACGCTTGTGGTCCATGGAGAGCTTGACCTGGGAGAGGTCCTTATCCAGAAGGTCGATGTAGTTCCAAGCGATGAGCTTTTCCGGCAGGTCCTTGTTGAACTTGAGCACGAGCTTCTCGAGCGCGGGGGAAAGACCGCGCAGCAGGCCGCGCGCGCCCACTTCGGCGCCCAGAAGACGCAGCTGGTTGCCCGAGTACGAGAGCTTGAGGTCGTTCACGCGCACGACGCGCATACCCTGCGTGTCGACGATCTGCTTGTTCAGCAGGTCTCGCGAGAGCAGGATCTCGTCGTTCTGCAGGTAGCTGAAGCGGATGTCCTGCGTGGGGATGGAGAGTGTGACCTTCTCGTCGTCATAGCTTTCGACGTACTTGCGCCAGCTGATCATGAGCGGCGTCTTGGCCAGGCCCTTGAAGGCCACGCTGGTGATGCGGGGGAAGACCTCGCCTACGGAGACGGCCAGATCGGAGATGTTGCCAACGACCTCGCCGTCGGAATCGACGACGGGCTGACCGAGCATTTGGGAAAGATACGGCATTGGATGCTCCTCTTGCTTGTGCGCGGATTCGCCACTCCGGGCCCGCTTGCAAGGGGAGGGCACGGAGGGCTACTTACTGTGAGGGTGTTTGTGACTGTGAGGATTCACAGTGAGCCTTTCTCCTTGGGTATAGAACGGACGCGCGCGCGTGCCTGCGCGTACATCCAGTTCATTGTACGCACTGGACTGGCCCCCGACAACCCCGCGATGTGTAATCGGGGACGTGTTTCCTTCCACATTCGTGTATCAAGGGACAGGTTTCCCACGCGCGCGCGTGAGTGCTATCATCATGCGGCAGCGCAAAAGCACGATTCGCGGGAGGGTGCGATGGAGCCGGATTACAAGAGTATGGCCACGTGGGACTGCTCGGACTTCGTCGTGCTCGCCGACTTCATCCCCGGTATCATCCAGGAGATCCGCTACCACTCCACCTACAACTTCATCGGCGACCGCATCGACGGTTACGAGGAGCCCATCGCGCTTTTGACCAAGGAGGCCGCGCGTGCGCTCAAGAGTGTGGCCAACGAGATGAACGCGCTGGGCTACCGCCTCAAGATATTCGACGCGTACCGCCCCGCCTGCGCCGTGAAGCATTTCGTGCTGTGGGGAATCGACGACCTCGACCTGCGTATGAAACCCTTCTTCTATCCCGACCTGGACAAGACCGACCTCTTCACCCTGGGTTACATCGCCAAGCAGTCGAGTCACAGCCGCGGCAGTACGGTCGACCTCACGCTGCTGGACATGTCCACCGGCAGGGAAGTGGACATGGGGAGCCCCTTCGACTACTTCAGCGAGCTCTCGCACCCGGACAACCGCGATGTCAGCCAGGAGCAGTATGACAACCGCATGCTGCTGCAGCAGGCCATGGTGCGCAACGGCTTCGTGCCCTTCGACTGCGAGTGGTGGCACTTCACGCTCGCGAACGAGCCGCATCCCGACACCTATTTCGAGTTCCCCGTCTCATCCGAATACCTCAGGCGATAAGCGCTTCTACAAGGGGCCCCGGCCTCCCGCCGGGGCCCCTTCGCATGCACGCTCACCGTTCACCGGCAAGTGAGCGGAAGGCGCGAGAATGTCCTTGCATGGGTGGGTGCACGGGGGTAATATGCCTTCTTGCCGCGTCCGGAAGGGCACGGCGGAGCCAGTACCTTGAGAACCGAATACTGTAGACGAAGAAATAGCGAATCTTTAAGCCAAATAAACTTATTGGATCCCGTCGTATCCT
>JAFRFV010000101.1 GCA_017434185.1 Coriobacteriales bacterium | reverse complement strand
GATGACCAGGTAGTAGACCCAGTTGGGAAGTGTGCGGCCGCTCTCGTTCACCCGCCTATTGTGGCATAAGCTGGGGATGTGCCGCCACCCAGTCCTTGGCCATACGCACGAAGCGGAGCTCGTCGTTGGAGATGGGGCGGTTGAGCGGACGGTTGTAATACAGCGTGCCCTGTTGATTGAAGCCCTCGATGGAATAGATGGCCAGGTCGCTGCAGTCGCGCCCCTGCAGGAAGGTGCTGGGAAGCAGCGAGATGCCCAGGCCGCGTTTGATGAGCTCGAGTGTGGTCTCGTTGTTGCAGCTGTGGAGCGCGATGTGCAAGCGCACGTTGGCGGCGTCCATCATGCTCTTCACGAGCCAGGCGTGCTTGAGGTTGCTGGGCGGCATGATGAAGGGCTGGCGCTGGATGACATCGGGCTTGACCTGGGGATAAGCGCTGCCCGTGCCCGCGATCGCGGGGATCTCGAAGGACCGCGGAGCCACCAGCATCATGCGCTCGCTGCAAATGGGCTCGCTCGTGAACAGGGTCGCCTCGGCCTTGACCGGTGTGAAGATGGCCAGGTCGATTCCACCGGTGGAGAGCAGATGGTTGTGCGAATCGGGCATGCCCGCCTCGAGGAAGAACAGCACGCAGCCGTTCACCTCCCGCTCGAAGCGCTCGATGATGTCGGGCAGGATGGAACTGCTGCGCGAGAACGACGTACCCACCATGAGACGACGCACGCTGCTGTTGCTCACGGCGTTTATGTCGCGCTCCATGCGCTCGGCGTCGTCGAGCGTGCGACGCGCCCACTCGTAGTAGATCTGGCCGGCCTGCGTGAGCTGCAGGGGCTTGCCGCTGCGGTCGATGAGCTGGCAACCCAGCTGCTCCTCGATCTGCTTCAGGCGTTGCGAGAGAGCAGGCTGTGACAGATACAGCTTGCGCGCGGCAGCGGTTATCGATCCACTGTCGACGATCGCCACGAATGCGCGTGCGTTGTCGTCCATCCGGTAGCCCTTCCCATCGAATCCGAGTTCATGGCTACACATTATATATAGTTCGATTCAAATATTCTATAGCAAGAATATTTTTTCGATAAGCGTCAGTGACGAATGGGGACAGTCCCCGTTGTGAAAAAGTTCACAAAAGGGACGGATGTTGAAGGGTGCAGGAGCTACGCGATCTCGTAGCCAGCGGCGGAGAGCGCGTCGAGAGCGCGGTCCAGGTCGCGCTCCTTCAGCAGGATGTAGTCGGTGTCATAGGTTGAGACCACGAAGATGCCCACACGCGCGGCAGCCAACGTCTGCGAGATACCCGCGAGGATGCCGATGAGCGAGAAATCCAGCTGTCCGCTCACGCGCATCGCACACCAGCCGTCTTCACGTGCGATCACGCCCGCAGCGGGCACATCAGCGGTCTCGCACACGAGCGAGTACTCCTGGTCGGTATTCGCGAGGAAGCAGAGCCCGGCGGGCAGAACCGCGAGGGGCGCCTCCAACTTGCAGACGCTGAACTCACCGGACAACAATTCGAGCATCATATACGTGCACTCCCCTTCCGCAGCGGCCACACTCGCATGTTGCAAGCATATCACGCGCTCCCACCATGGGATAAGCGCAGCGAAGTGCGTTCCCGCCAATCCATTCGCCAGCTCAATAGTACGGATAAGAACCCGATATTTCCAGTTATATTCGAATGAGATTAGACTTACTTGAGAATGATAATACGGCACTACAGTGTGCTGTAGCGAAAGAAGGCTCCGCAGATGCGTGTCATCGGCTTCTTCAAGAAGCACTATCTCATCACCTTGAGCGTCATCCTGGTGCTCGTGTTCCTCGCCGCGACCGTGGCGGGTCGCTACACCATCTCACCGTGGAAGATCCTCGCGCTCATCGGCGAGAAACTCGGCTTCGGTCCTGCGAACGTGGAGCACTCCGCATACACCGCCTTCTGGGTGATCCGTGTGCCGCGCAACCTGTGCGCCATGATCGTGGGCGCCGGTCTCGCCTGCGCCGGTGCGGTATTCCAGGGCGTCTTCAAGAACCCCATGACCTCCCCCGACATCCTGGGTGCGGCAACGGGCGCTGGCTTTGGTGCGGCACTGGGCATCCTGAACGCCATGAGCATCGTAGCGGTGCAGGCGATGTCATTCGTTGGCGGCATCGTCGCTGTGCTCATGACCTGCTTGGTGGCACGCGCGGTGGACCGCAAGAGTTCCACCACCATCACGCTCATCCTGGTGGGCATGGTGGTCTCCGCCCTGTTCCAAGCGGGCATCTCGATCACAAAATACGTCGCGGACCCCAACTCGACCCTCCCCTCCATCACGCTGTGGCTCATGGGCACCTTCAGCGGCCTGCATTGGGATGACGCGAAGCAGCTGGGCATCGTCATGGCCGTCTCGCTGCTGCCCATGTTCCTGTGCCGTTGGCGCTTATCCGTACTCGCCATGGGCGACGAGGAGGCCAAGACCCTGGGTGTCAACGCGGACCTGCTGCGCGCCATCATGATCATCTGCGCCACGCTGGTCACCAGCACCACGGTCGCCTTCTGCGGCGTCATCGGCTGGATCGGCCTGATCGTGCCGCACATGGCACGCGCCATCGTGGGCGCCGACTTCAGCAAGCTGCTTCCCGCCAGCGCGCTCGCCGGTGCCGGCTTCGCGCTCGCGGTGGACATCGTGGCGCACAGCCTCATGCAACTCGAACTGCCGCTGGGCATCCTCACGGCGCTCATCGGCGCACCCTTCTTCCTGTTCCTGCTCAAGCGCGGCAAGCGGGGGTGGGCGTGATGTTGGAGGTGCGCGGCCTTTCCTGTGGCTACAACGGTGTGCCGGTGCTGCAGGACATCGACTTCCAAGTGCCCGAGGGTCGTGTCCTCGTGTTGTTGGGTCCCAACGGCATCGGCAAGACCACCCTGTTCAAGACCATGCTGGGTCTGCTGCCCGCCCTGGGCGGACAGGTCCTGCTGGATGGCCACCGCATGGACCTGCGTCCCAGCAGCAAGGACATGCGCAGCATCGCCTACGTACCGCAGGCACACACCCCCGCATTCGCCTTCAGCGTGCTCGAAGTGGTGCTCATGGGACGGACCGCGCAGATGCACGCCTTCGCGACGCCCAGCGCCAACGACCGCGCCGCTGCGGAGGCGACCTTGCGTGAACTGGGGCTCGAAGACCTTCTCGGCCGCCTGTACACGGAGATAAGTGGCGGCGAACGCCAGATGGTGCTCATCGCCCGCGCGCTGGTGCAACAGCCGCGCATCCTGGTGATGGACGAACCCGCATCCAGCCTCGACCTGGGCAATCAGTCCAAGCTCCTGGGCATCGCGAAGCAGCTGGCTCACGAGCGCAACATAAGCGTGATC
Source organism: Coriobacteriales bacterium (assembly GCA_017434185.1). Taxonomy (GTDB): domain Bacteria; phylum Actinomycetota; class Coriobacteriia; order Coriobacteriales; family RUG844; genus RGIG2431. The sequence continues at coordinate 5,056 of JAFRFV010000101.1, read as the reverse complement.
ATGACCTCGCACAATCCCGACCACGCGCTGCTGGTGGCCGACGACGTGCTGCTCATGGCGCGTGATGGCTACCGCGTGGGCCCCGCCGACCGGATCCTGACCGAGGAACTGCTCTCGCATGCGTACGGTGCCACGGTGCGCATCATCGGCGACGACGTCAAGGCCTGCGCGCTGCAGCTGCAGGGGGCGTGAATCATGGTATCCAGCAGCATGAAGGTGATCACGTTCGCCGGCCCGCCCTCCAGCGGCAAGACGGCGGTCGCACTCGAACTCGCGGAACGCTTCGCACAGCACGGACGCGTGGGCGCGATCAAGTTCGATTGCCTCTCCAGCCACGACGGCGACGATTACGAAGCGGCCGGCATCCCCGTGCTCACCGGCGTCAGCGGCGTCATCTGCCCCGACCACTTCTTCGCCAGCAACATCAAGGCCTGCATGGACTGGGGCGTCCGCCATGGCTTCGACTATCTGATCACCGAGAGCGCAGGCCTGTGCAACCGCTGCTCACCGCACCTGCGCGGTGCTGTGGCGGTGTGCGTGATCGACATGCTCTCCGGCATCGACGCCCCACAGAAGATAGGCCCCATGCTCAAGCTGGCGGACTTCATCGTCATCACCAAGGGCGACCTCGTCTCGCAGGCGGAGCGCGAGGTCTTCGCCCTGCGCGTGATCAAGGCCAACCCACGCGCGCGTGTCTTCTTCATCAATGGCCTCACCGGCCAGGGCTGCCACCTGCTCGCCAAGGAGCTCGAAGCCGCTGCGAGCAAGCAGGAAGCCATCCCGGAGCGCCTGCGCTTCAGCATGCCCGGCGCCGTCTGCTCGTATTGCTTCGGCGAGACCAAGGTGAGCGACAAATTCGCCGTGGGCAACATCAAGTACATGGACATCGAGGACTGAGGCGCAGCATGGGCGACAACATCAACACGAACGCGCTCATTGACCTGCCCTACGCGCAGCTGCTGCGCGAGCATCCGCTTGCCGCCGGCTTCTTCGAGCAGGTGGGCCTCGAGCCTCCGGCTCCGCAGCAGAGCACGGGCGAGCTCATCGCCACGCTCGACGAGTTCCAGCTTGCCGACTGCGGTATGGATGCACCCGCCCTGCAGCAGGCCTTCGTCGCTTACGTGGGACGCATGGAATCGATCGCGCGGGCGCAAGCGCAGCACACTCGCGAGATCCGTATCTTAGGTGGTGTGGATAAGGACGGCGCGCCCGAAGAACTCGATCTGTGCGTTCACGCTGGTGAGATGGTGTGCATCGTGGGACCCACCGGCAGCGGCAAGAGCCGCCTGCTCGAAGACATCGAGTACCTGGCGCAGGGCGACACCCCCACCAGGCGGCGCATCCTGGTCGACGGAGCTGTTCCCAGCCAGAGCATGCGCTTCGCCGTGGAGAACAAGGTGACGGCTCAGTTGTCGCAGAGCATGGTCTTCGTGATGGACCTGGCCGCCAACGACTTCCTCGCCCTGCACGCGGCGAGTCGCATGATGGACCCACAGTGCATCCCCTCCGTGGTGGAGCGCACGCTGGCATGCGCGAACGACCTCGCCGGCGAGCCCTTCACGCCAAGCACCCGCCTCACCTCGCTTTCCGGCGGTCAGTCACGCGCTCTCATGATCGCTGACCTGGCCTTCATCAGCAGCTCCCCCATCGTGCTGATCGACGAGATCGAGAATGCGGGCGTGGACCGCCGGCGCGCGCTCGATCTGCTCTGCGGTCAGGACAAGATCGTCTTCGTGGTCACTCATGATCCACTCATCGCCCTCATGGGATGCAAGCGCCTGGTGATAGGCAACGGCGCCGTGCGCAGCATCATCGAACCCGATGACGCCGAGCGGACCCAGCTGCGTGCCCTGTGTACGATCGACGAGGAACTCTCACGCATCCGCCATGCGATACGCAGCGGCGAGCGCGTCGCCGCGACCTTCGATGCCGCGGAAGGCGGCGGGAAGGAGGGTGGCCCTTAGCACGAGACATGATGGAACGTATTCCCTTCGCAGTTCTTATCCCCCACAGAACGATTATGTGAAAGAGGCATGATATGAAGCATTCGACTTTGAAGAAATGGCTCCTGGCAGCGGGCGTCGCGCTGGCCACCGCGGGCCTGTGCATAGCCCTGGCGGGCTGCGACAACGGAATGCCCGTGGACGGTGCGGGCGGCGGCGATGACGCGACCAACGTCGAGCCCGCAACCCGCACAATCACCGATATGGCCGGTCGCGAAGTCACCATCCCCACGCATCCCACGCGCGTGCTGGGTGCCGCGAATCCGGACGGCATGATCATCTACAGCATCGACCCCAACCTCATGGTGGGCTGGGTGAATGGTGTGAGCGATCGCGCCAAGCCCTACCTGACCCCGGAAGCCGCCGCCCTGCCCAAGGTGACCAGCGTGAGCAAGTGGGAGGACCCCAACGAGGAGGAGCTCCTGAGCCTGAATCTGGACTTCATCCTGGTGTCGGTCGACCTGAACAACACCGACTACAGCCTGTACGACAAGATCACCGCTGACACCGGCATCCCCGTCGTGGTGATCGACGCCGAGCTCAACAACTGGGGCACCACCTATCGCTTCCTGGCCAACATCTTCCCCGCTCAGGCGGAGCAATGCTATGCCTGCGCCGCGCTGGCCGAGGAGTTCACGATCGACATCACCAAGACCATGTCCATCGCCAACAGGGCTCCCAAGGTGCGCGTGTACTATTCCACCGGTGACAACGGCCTCCAGACCTGCGGTGACTCCAACTGGAACGGAGCGTTCGTGACCCCGTCCGGTGCCATCAACGTGTGCGACACCGACCAGACCAGCGGCTTCGCCAAGGTCTCCATGGAGCAGGTCCTGAACTGGAAGCCCGATATGATCATCTCCACCGCGACCGGTGACAAGGCCGCCATCTACGGCAGCGCCGACTGGGTGGACGTGCCCGCCGTCATCAACGGCGAGATCTACGCTGCACCGCAGGCTCCGTTCAGCTGGGTTGACAAGCCCACGGGCATCAACCGCATCATCGGCGTGCTGTGGACCAACTGGATCTGCTACGGCGACTATGCCACCTACAACATGAACGATGCCGTCAAGGCCTTCTACTCCACGTTCTATCACTACGATCTGAGCGACGCGCAGGTTGCCGAGCTGCTCGACACCAAGGTCGAGCTGGGTGGCGGCATGGCGGCAGCCGCGTAACCGCACGGACGCATGCGTCGCTACCGCCGCAGATACGAGCTCTCCGATGATGAGCGCCGGAAGCTGGACTTCGTCTTCAGCGTCTTCGGACCGGGCATGAAGGAAGCTACCCGGGCGGCGGAAGCATTCAAAGCGAACTACAACCGGACCCATGTCCGCCCCATCACGGGTGGGCATGGGTCCATCGCTCGCCAGGACCCCAACTTCGCCGACATCAGCTTGGTGCAGGATGCCGCCAAGCTGCCCGATGTCATAAGCGCCATGGGTTTTGGCGAGTACATGGGCTCCTGGTTCCAGCAACGCCATCTTGCTGCCGGCGTGTACGATGACCTGCGCTTCCCGCGCCCAGCGAGCGCGATGTTCGATGGCATCGAACTGCACGACCCACGTGGCTGGTACCACCTGTATGGCGGCAGTCCCTTCACCATGTTGGTGGATAAGCGCAAACTCGACGGGGTACCGGTGCCACGGCATTGGGAGGATCTGCTCGACGAGCGCTACCGCGGCAAGCTGGTGGTGGGCTTCAACATCGACGACATCAACGAGTTCCCGCTGCTCTACCTGTACCGATTCTGGGGTGCGGACGGCTTGGCGCGCTTCACGGACAACCTGGCGGACCTCGTGACCACGCTGGGCATGATGCGCGTGAGCCTGCGCGAGCGCAACACGCACGCGATCTTCGTCCTGCCCCATTTCTTCGCCTGCGCCGCGCCCAAAGAGGAACACCTGGTGGAAGTCTGGCCCGAGGAAGGCGCCTGGCTCGCACCCTACTATCTCATGGCACGCAACCTGGAGGACGAGCGCGTACAGGCCATTTTGGGCTTCCTCCTGGGCGACGATTACGCGCAGGTGCTGCGCGGGCGCAAGATGGCACATCTGTATGCCGAGCCGGAGGATGGCCTGGAAGGCAAGCGCTACTGCTGGATAGGCTGGGATTGGCTGGCACAGCGTGACATCATCGAGACCATGCGCGAGATCGATTCCATCGTGGTGCCGCGCGTGCTCGACGCGCACCCGGAATATGCGAAGGGTATCGGCCGCGCACTCTGGAACGGATAGGAGCGCTGGCTGCAGCCAGCGCCCTCTAGCCCTGCTGCTTCAAAGCTTCCTCGGCGCGCTCCTCGACCATGTCCATGAGCACCTGATGTGAGCGCACGCCCAGCTTGTGGTAGATGTTCTTCACGTGCGTCTGCGCCGTGGCGGGCGAGATGACCAGACGCTCGGCGATCGCATCGGTCGTGCGTCCCTTGGCCAGCAGGACGAAGACCTCGCCCTCACGTTTGGTCAGGTCGTATTCCGCGATGATCTGCTCGCAGGCCTCCTTGAACTTGGCGCGATAGCCCGTACCGCCCGCCTGCCCCTGCTGCGGCACCGGCTCGACCGCCGCGGCCGACACCTTGCGCATCATGACGAAGGAGTAGGCGCCCACCACGAAGATGATGACCGCATAGCAAGCTTGGATCACGTTGTGCGCAGCGGTGCTCTGGAAGGCTGACAGCAGCACGCCGCGGCAGACCTTGCCCAGGTAGTAGGCCATGAGTGAATAGCAGAACACACGGGTCGCCGCGGCCATCCCCGACTTCTTGGCGTCCTGACGCAGATGGATACCCTCGATTGAGTACATGAGTGGAGAGAACCAGATGATGAACAGAGTGAAGCGCTGGGCGAAGTTGAGCAGGATGATGTAGGTCGCCACCAGCGGGCCCGCCACCATGTAGGTGAGCAGGAGACCGGCCACCGTGAGGGGCAGGACCAGGTTCTTGCAGAAGTCGGTGGTGAGCGGGTCCTCGAGCACGTGGCGCGCCAGGAAGATGATGTTGCCCACCAGGATGGTGGTCGAACCCGCCGTGATCTGGATGAGCTGCGAGGTGATGG
>JAFRFV010000008.1 GCA_017434185.1 Coriobacteriales bacterium | reverse complement strand
GGCCATCCCACGGACGATCCCAAGCGGCCTTGATGCGACGGGGGAAGTAGCAGTCAACCAGGGCATCCATCAGATCGCAGCCATCGGTGAGCTCGACGTTCTCGTAGTAGGGAACCATACCCTCGTCAACGTTCTCGAAGACGATCTGGGCATCGGTCTCGTCGATGATCTCGTAGATGCGGCGATCGCCATAGGCCAGGGTGGAGGCGACCAGCATGATGCGGGGGTGCTTGGCGGGAGCGGCGTTCTTGTGGGCCTCGACCAGCTCATCGCGGATCTCCTCGAGGGCCTTCAGGTAGACGTCCTTGTCGGAATAGAAGGACAGCTGATGCAGGGTGATGTAGTCACGGCTGGAGATGACGGGCTCGCAACCCTTACGCAGGAAGCTGATCTCCTTCAGGAGGGCACGCTTCTTGTTGGCATCGATGATCTCCTGGCGCAGAGCCTCATCGGTGATCTTGTTGCCGGTGACTTCCTCGAGCTTGGCCTTGAAGTTCTCCATGTGGTACTTGAAGTACTTCACACCATTGGCGTCGCGCTCGTGGGGCACACCGATGCGGAATGACGGGATACCGGCATAGTAGTCATAACCGTCGGCGACGACCTTGATGTTGACGTCGGTGATACCAACCACCATGAGGTCGGGCAGCTTGTACTCAGCAGCCTCGCCCATCATCAGGTAACCGATCTGGCTGCGGCAGAACGCGCACAGGAATCGGGGCGCGTAGGTGAGGGACTCAAGACAGGGCTCCGGGTCGCCGCCCTTGCCCAGGACCAGCGGAATCGCACCTGCAGCGCGGATCAGTTCCTCGGGGATGAAGCCACCGGGGGTCATACCGATGACCTTCGTACCCTTCCTCTTGGCCTTCGCGATCTCGACGATTCGACCGGCAGCATGCGCGCGTAGACGGTCCAATGCTTCCATTGCTTACCTCCACTTCTGTTTGCGAACGACATTGCTGCAAACGCCCGAGCCAAGCGGCCATCCTGCCAGGGGCGCCTGCTTACATCAGGCCTGAACGACGGTTCAAGCCCAATCCTCTGGTTGTAAGTTTTCCATCCTCCAGTGCTTTGGGGAATCCTGAAGGATTGGGGATAAAAACTCGGTATTCCCTAGGGTTGCCCGGGCCGCGGATCTAGGACTTGGGAAGGGCCGGCATGAGGGTGTTCAGGCTGTTGCCGCTGCCCTTGACACCCAGCTTGCGACGGATGCTGTCGCGGCGGGAATCCACCGTGCGACGCGAGATGCACAGCAGCTCGGCTATCTCCTTGCTAGTCCTGCCCTGGCGTATGAGCTCGAGCACCTCCAGCTCGCGGTTGCTCAGTACGGCGGGCACATCGGTCTTGCTGAAGTAATCCAGCGTGATGGCGGAAACATCCTGCTTCATCAGTTCCAGCCACGCACGTTGCCTGGGGGTGAGCGACTCCGTATCCATCGAGTCGATCAGCGGGACCACGGCCAACTCCATGCTGCGCACGCAGCCGTCCTTGGCATCCTGTTCGAACTTGGAAAAGCTCCTTGCCAGCAGGGAGACCATGTGCTGGAGGGTATCCAGCGCGGAATCGCCGTCCTCTCTCACACTGAAGGAATTGACCGCCGTGGTGTGGGGTTTATCCGCGAAGGCGACGCATTGGCCGCAGAGTATGAGGTGATCACCCAGGCGCGCCAAGTTGGAGTCGCATTCGTAGCGAAGACCACGCTTGGGTTCCTGGGAACGCTGGGTCGCACCGCTGAACTGCAGGTTGACATCGTGGCCCGCCAGGGCATCCGCCAGTACGACGGGGGTCAGGAGGCGGCAGAGCATGGGCGCGATGCGCTGCGAAGGCAGACGATTGCCGTTCCCGTTTCCCGCCAGTGCATCGACGAACAGGGAGCGACTCGAATCCAGGGATTCCTTCTGACGGTTCCAATGGATGGCGAACAGGGTGCAGCTGTGGAGGTCGGAGAAGAGCGCGGGGTCAGGACTGATGCGCATTCCGCGCAGGTCGCCAACCATCAGGGGGGCTATGATCTCCGTCGTCTTGCGTCCCATGAGGTACCTCCTACAGTCAGCGGACGGCGATGATGTGGGCGCTCACCACACCACGGTAGGTGGGCCAGGGGCGCGCTTCCTGAAGACGCGCGCTGCTGAATCCCACGTCCAGAAGGGCATCCAGGTAGTCCTGCACCAGCACCGCCCTGGCAAGGCAGAGGGTCTTGCTGCGCGCAAGGCGGGGCGAGGCTTCCGGCGTCTTCATGACGTCGCTGAACGAGAAGACACCACCGGGCTCGAGCACACGCGCCACCTGCGCGAAGGCTGCGTGCTTGTTCTCGATCTGATTGAAGACGCAGTTGGAGATCACGAAGCCCATGCTGGCATCCGCGAAGGGCAGGTCGAGCACGCTGCCGCAGTGGAATGCCACGTTCTCGTATCCGAATCCTGCGGATAAGCGCTGCGCTTCCTGCAGCATGGCGGCGGACTCGTCGAGCCCCACGACACGCCCGGACTCCCCCACCATCCCACGGGCTATGAGACAGTCGCGACCCGTGCCGCAGCCCAGGTCGAGCACCACGGCACCAGCGGGGATGCTGATGCCATCGAAGGGGTTGCCGCTGGAGAGGCCGCGATCCACTTCCTTGGGGATCTGCGCCAGGAGCTCCGCTGCGTAGCCCACTCCACTTGCGGGAACCAGACCCTCCAGACCCACCACGTGCAGGTCGTCGTTCGCGAACTCATCGTAGTAGAGGCTCATTCCCAGTCCTCCTGCCCTTCGCGATGGTCCACGATCTTGCGTTTGAGGCTGGTGCCGCCTCTGCGCAGCGACTTGCGGGGCATCACTTCCACCCGAGCACCACCCAGGGCGCGGCTCACCCGATCAGCGAAGTCGGGCGCATCGCCAATCTGCTCCGCTTGGCACAGGATGCCATCCGGAAGCAGATGGATGCGGTAGTCCAGAAGATCGTCGATGTCGTACAGGATCTCGTCGTACATGCTGGCGTAGACCTCACGCCCATCGTCCAGCGTGTAGATGAGCCCCAGCTTCTTGGGCATGACGCCTATGCGCGGGGTCTCGCGACCGCATGCACAGGGTTCGTGGGTGATATGCGCGATGTCGCCCGTGCGATAGCGGATGAGCGGCATGGCCTCCCTCACGAGCGAGGTAAACACCAACTCGCCCTGCTGGCCATCGGGCAGCACCTGACCGGTATCGGGGTCCACCACCTCGAAATACAGCTGCGTGTCGTCGTAGTGGAAGCCATCGTGGCAGGAGCATTCGATGCCAATGGCGAAGCCGGGCTCGGTCATGCCGTAGTGGTGATAGACCTGCGCGCCCCAGGTCCGCTCAAGGCGCCTGCGCATGGTGGATGACAGGTATTCGGACGTGATGAACACGCGCTGCACGCCCAGATCGACCAGGCCACCCCGCTCACGACCCACCTGGGTGACACGCCAGATGCGGAAGGCGCTGCCCATGATCATGCAGGGACGCTCCCTTTCGATCTCCGCGAGCTGGTCCTCCGTCTCGTCCATGCAGGAGCCCTTGTAGGCGGCAAGGCCCAGTTCGACGCAAGCCAGGCGGATCATCTCCGCCATAGACAGGCGCCCATTGTCGGGCAGATAGATACCCACTTTGACAGCAGCGGGATCGCTCAGGTCCACACCCTCGAGCGAGGTGAGGATGATATCGCGCATACGCGCCACGATGTCATCCACATCGCGCTGACTGAAGAAGATGCGCTTGGGACGGCCAAGGGTGCCGGTGGTGAAGTGTGAGAAGGGTCGCGCCACCTTGGTGATGCTGGTGCACAGCAGGCGCGCGGGGTGCGAGCGCATGTCCTCCACCTGTACGAAGGGCAGGCCCGCGAGTTCATCCAGGGACGTGAGGGAGCCTACGGAGGCCAGATGCTCCGCATAGAACGACGAATTCCCCTTCGCGTAGGTGATGATCCGGTTGAGGCGCGACAGGATGAGCTCTTCCCTGATCAAGACATCCTCCTCGATCGAGCCGTTGTGGGGCGGCTCGGGACTCCTTTGCGCTTATCACCTTACCCAATGGAGTAGCGGGGGATAATACCGATTCAATACCTAAAAACAATCAGAAGCCGCCTGGGCAGACGGCTTCTGAATGGGAGAGGAACCAAGGTGAGGAGCGGGACCCCACCCGGTCGATCGGGGACGGGTGCGTATGGTCACCCGTCCCAGCGAACAGCGATGTTATTCTTCCTCGTCATCGTCGGCGGCAGCCACGGCGAGCTCGGGATGCTCGGCCAGCAGCTCCTGCGTGCGACGCTTGTTCTCCTTGAGCATGAAGACGGTCTCACCTATGAACCAGCAACCCCAAACGAGCATGGGCATGTAGAAGCCCATGAGGCCGTGGTAGGCGAAGGGGCCGCTCTGGAAGAAGGCGATACCCTGAGCGCCCATGAGCACCAGGCCACCCACCAAGGACGCGAAACCGAACCAGCGGGGGATCATGCGGTTCTTGTAGTTGAGGCTCACGATGGTGACGGCCATCATCTCGAGTTCCAGATAGACCCAACCCAGCAGGAAGGCGAACCACGCGAAATCGCTCATCATCTGCACGTTCTCGGCCTCGAGCCAGGGGCGATACGCGCAGGACATCCACATGCAGCCATTCATGAAGATGATAAGCGCGATGGAAAGACCACCTACACCTGCCGCGATCGACCAGACGGGACGCCTACCCTCGATGTCGGCATAGTACAGACCCAGCATGATGGAGGGCGGGCAGAGGAAGGCCGCTGCGATGATGATGCAGCTGTTGCCCCAGATGTTCTGCCACGCATAGTCCTGGGTGAAGTACTGGAGGGTCTCAGGCAAGGTGAGGTCGGCATGTGCGGGGGCATAGAAGTGGCCCACACCCAGCCAACCGATGCCGATGAAGGCCAGGAAAGCGAAACCGCACATGATAGCTGCCTTCTGCAGCTTCAAACTCTTGAGCGCATCCATTCTGTCTCCTTTCAGTCGAATACGCGCACTCCCTGTTGGGGCGCCGGACACGGTGCCCAGCGCTTATCCCCGGATCACTGGAGGACGGAAATCCAGTACGACCCCAGGACTATCACCACGGCCAACGCACCCCAGATCTCCAGGATGATGCGGTAGGGTTTCACGTTGGCCTTGAGCTCCATGAAGTTGATGAAGATGAGACGGGCCTTGATATAGCCCAGTATCACGGTGAGGGTGGTGACCAGCGCCATGGCGGGGATGACGCGGGCGAGCAACACGCTCAGGCAGGTGATCAGCAGCAGCGCGACCCAGGTGATGCCCGCCTCGCTCTTGATGAAGGTTCTCATGCGATACCTCCCATCAGATAGAACATGGGGAAGATGATCACCCACAGCAGGTCGACCATGTGCCAGAACAGTGCGCAGGATTCAAGGAAGCGCAGGTACTTCTTCTTCAGGTTCTTGAAGGACTTGAACAGGCAGACGCCCAGAAGGATGGTACCTATGATCACGTGAGCGCAGTGGATACCCGTGATGGCGAAGTAGTAGGCGAAGAACACATTGGAGCGCAGGCTGAAATGCGTCAGGTCGATGCTGTATCCCACCAGCTTGATGACCACGAAGGCCGTACCCAGGATGATGGCCAGTATGAGGAACCTCTTGACCGCCTTGGCATCCTTCTTGCGGCAGCCCTCCACCGCCAGCACCACGAAGTAACTGCTGGAAAGGAGTATGAGCGTGTTGATGAAGGCCAGCAGGGGCTCGAGCTGCTGGCGCCCGAGTTCGAAGAGCTCGGTGTTGTTGATCCTGCCCATGGCGAAGACCAGGAAGTAGAGCAGGAAGATGATGAGGTCTCCTATGATGAAGACCCAGATACCTTCCACGCCCGGTGGTTTGACGACGTCATTCTCACGATCGCTCATGCCATGACCTCCAAGGAAACCCTCTTGGTGATGTCTTCCATCCCTGTGTAGAAGGTATTACCCGGCAGTCAAGTGGACAATCACGAAAGAATACGCAGGAACGCTACGTAGCCGCTTTTGACGATGCGATCAAGGCCGCTATGAAGCGGCCATCTTGAGCTTGCGCTGGATGTTGGCCTTGTGGGTCTCCACCGTGCGAGTGGAGATGCCCAGCAGCACGGCTATCTCCTTGGCGGTCTTCCCGCGATTCACGAGTGCGGCCACCTCGCGCTCCCTGAACGAGAGGGTGGCATCGCTCGATGCCAGGCGGGCATCATGGTCGTCCAGGATCGACTCGAGGCATTGGCGGATCGTGCTCACCATGAGCTGCTGGTCCTTATCCAGACGGGTCGAAGCGAGCATGGAGAGCAACGGCATGACCTCGGTCTCCAGATTCGCCTTCGCGGCGCGTTCCTGTTCCTGCTTCAAAGACGCGAAGCGCGCGGCCAGAACATCCACGGTGGTGGAGAGGCGACTGCGCTCGAGCTCCGTCTGGCGCAGCAGAGCGCAACCCAGGGAATCCGGGGAGTCTCCCCACAGGATGTCCTCACCGGTTATGACGGTGTAGTCCCCCAACTTGGCGAACTTCATGGTGCATCGCACGGACTTGTTCAGATTGAAGCCCTTGAAGCGATATGCGGGCACGTCGAAGCGCCCGACCGACCCCGCGTGGAGCTGTTTGCAATCGCCCCACACGCCCATGGATTCCAGATCCGGTAGGTAGTCCAGGATGAAGCGTCCCCTGGCGAAGTCCTTTCCACCCTCATGTTCGCACATGCCGTCGAAGAAGAGCGAGTTGTTGAGCTCCACCAAGCGGAAGTCGGAATCCCAATACGATACGAACTGCGTGCACAGGTCGATGCCATGGATCATGTCGGTGCCCGGCACGACGCGCAGGCTCACGATGTTGTCTATGAGCGGCGCATTCTCAGATGCTGCAAGACAGTGTTCCATCCTCGTTCCCTCTCCCTAGGAACAGGTTTCCATGAAGATGATAGCCGCAAGACCTGCGAGGACGGAATACCGATTCAATACCTAGTTTTAAAGCATAGTGTTTTACTATGAATTAATTTCATCTCTTTTGGAATACTGAAAAAATACTGACAATGGCAACGATTCGGCGAGCGTCCGTTATGTCACGATTATACTGCAGTAATGAAAGACAACTGGCATTTGGCAAGGTCGCAGGTGAGCCCCATGGCAAATGACATCTTCAGAACAGCGGAGGAAGGCAACAGGCGCCTTCTGAGTATCATGGAGGAGCTGAACACCACTCCGGGCAGCAGCACCATCCAGGGTATCGATCTGACCAGCCACTTCATCTCGTTCTGGGACGAGAATTACCGCCTGCTCAGGCTCAACAACTCCTGCTTCAGCCGCTGCCTTGTCAACCACAACCTTCCCGATGATCAGATCTTCGGCCTGCCCGTCACGGACTACTTCCCCGACGTGGACAGGGACGCCCTGGC
>JAFRFV010000100.1 GCA_017434185.1 Coriobacteriales bacterium | reverse complement strand
CGTCTGCCGCAGGTGGGCACCATCTGCATGGACCAGTGCATGATCGAGGTCGATCCGCTGCGTGACGTGCGCAAGCATATCAAGCCCGTCCACATTGGCGACAGGGTCACCATCGTGGGCTGCAACGGTGGCGACGAACTCACCCTTGACATGATGGCCAACGCCGCCGGCACCATCAACTACGAGCTGGCCTGCGCCTTCGGTATGCGCATGCCCAAGGTTTACATCTAAAGGGGCGCTGCTTGATGACGAGTCTCCAGGACGTGCGCGACCGCATGGGCGACTGCAAGGCCTGCCCCCTGTGGGAGGGTCGCACGAACCTGGTCTTCGGTGTGGGCAACCCGTACGCGCGCGTGATGTTCATAGGGGAGGGTCCGGGCAAGAACGAGGACCTGCAGGGCGAGCCCTTCGTGGGAGCCGCCGGCAAGTTCCTGAACGAGCTGCTGGACATCGCCGGACTGCGCCGCGAGGACGTCTACATCGCCAACATATTGAAGTGCCGCCCGCCGGGCAACCGCGATCCGCAACCCGGCGAGATCGCCGCCTGCACGCCTTGGCTGCGCGAGCAGATCAAGGTGATCCATCCGGAATACCTGGTGACGCTGGGCAACTTCGCCACCAAGTTCGTGCTCAAGACGGAGCGCGGCATCACCAGCCTGCACGGTCAGGTCATGACTACGGGCCCGTTCACGGTCATGCCCATGTTCCATCCCGCCGCCGCCATCTACGACCAGAGCAAGAAGGACCTGCTGCGCGACGACTTCCGCAAGTTGGGTCTGCTCCTGGACGAGAAGTACCCGCGCCATCAGGTGGAGGAGAGCCGATGAGTGCGCAGGGCGGCAAGACCAACGCGATGCGTCTGCTGGATGCGGCCGGTGTGCCGTATCGTTACTCGTCGTGTGAGGTGGATAAGAACAACCTGTCCGGCGTGAGGGTGGCGGAATTGCTGGGCTTATCACCCGACGTGGTCTTCAAGACGCTCGTGTTGCAGGGTGAGCGTACGGGGCATCTGGTGTGCGTGATTCCCAGCAACTGCGAGCTCGACCTGAAGAAGGCCGCCAAGGTGGCGGGCGACAAGAAGGTGGAGATGATCCCGCAGAAGCAGCTGCTGCCCACCACCGGCTACATCCACGGGGGTTGCAGCCCGCTGGGCATGAAGAAGAAGTTCCCCACCTACATCGACGAGACCGCGCAGCTCTACGACGAGATCAGCGTGAGCGCGGGCGTGTTGGGCTGCCAGATCATCGTGGACCCGGTGGCGCTTGCGCGCGTGCTGGACGCCGGTTTCCACGATCTGACCGCGGTGGATTAGAGGAGTCCGCTCATGTGCAAGTTCTTCGAACGTGATATCCGGGATCTGGAGCAGACGCTGGCTCTGGGGCGGCGCTTGGGTGCCGCTGCGCGTCCGGGTGACGTGATCGTGCTCTGCGGCGACCTGGGTGCGGGCAAGACCCAGCTCACCAAGGGTATCGCGCAGGCGCTGGGCGTGAAGGACGCGGTGGCGAGCCCCACCTTCAACATCGTGCTGGAATACCACGACGGCCGCATGCCGCTGTACCACTTCGACCTGTACCGCCTGGAGTACCAGGATGATCTGGAGGACATCGGCTTCTATGAGATCCTGGAGGCCCCCGGCGATGCGAGCGGGCTCGTGGTGATCGAGTGGGGGGATAAGTTCCCCGCCGCGCTGCCGGATGACCATCTGGAGCTGGAGCTGCAGGTGATCGACCAGACGGAGCGCCATCTGCTGGCGAAGGCGACCGGCCCGCGGTCGTCGCGCCTGATGGGGGCGGTGTAGATGCTGGTATTGGCGTTGGATACCGCCACCGCGCAGATCGCGCTCGCGGTGGCACGCGTTGCGGATGACGGCAGCTACGAGCTGCTGGGCTGCGACGACGCCCCCGCGCCCCGCTGCGCCAACGCGCAGCTGGTGTCGCGTGCCAAGGCTTTGATGGAGTCGCTGGGTTTGACGCCGGACGACATCGACCGCGTCGTGTGCGGGCGCGGCCCGGGCAGTTTCACGGGCGTGCGCATCGGCGTGGCGACGGCCAAGGGCATCGCGTGCGGCCTGCATGTGCCGCTGCATGGTGTGTCCAGCCTGGATGCGCTGGCCTGGTGCCAGTGGCTGCGCGGATACCGCGGGGTGCTGGGCGTTATGGGCGATGCGATGCGCGGCGAGGTCTATCCGCTGCGCTATCTGCTGGGTGATGACGGCCCCGAGCGCCTGGGGAGCGAGAGCGTGAGTAAGCCCGCCCCCGTGGCGGCTGACTGGGCGGCGAGTGTGTGCGACGGGGAGTCGCTGCTGGCCGCCGGCGAGGGCCTGTTCAAGTATGCGCGCGTGTTCGAGACCGCTTTCGAGGACGCGGACGTGCGCGACGCGCTCGTGCTCGCGACGCCCGAGCAGAGTGTGCTGCGCGGCGAGGGCCTGGTGGCTGCGTTCTGTGCTGCGCTGCGACGCGGTCTGCTCGATTCCGGCGATGCCGGCAGCCTGCTGCCCATCTACACGCGTCTCTCCGACGCTGAGGAGAACGAGCGCAAGCGTCTGGGTGAGAACGCGGATGCCCCGCTGCCGTTGAGTGGCGTGGCGGAGGCCATGGCGGTGGGCGGCCTGCTGCTCAGGCCCATGGGGCGCAACGACATCCCCGCCGTAGTCGCGGTGGGTCGCGCCGCGTTCGTGGGCGATGCCGCCGTGGACGCATGGACCGAGGGTATGCTGGCCGACGAGTTCGGTCGCAAGGACCGTATCTGGTGGGTCGCCTGTGAGGGTGGCGAGTTGCTGGGCTACGCCGGCGGTTGGGTTGTGGATGGATGCATGCATCTGCTCGAGATCGCGGTGCATCCCAGCCACCAGCATGAGGGCATCGCCGAGCGTCTGCTGCGCCGCCTCACCCATGATGCCGTCGACTTGGGCGCCAAGGAGATGACCCTGGAGGTGCGCGAGGGCAATCTGCCCGCGCAGCGGTTATATGCCAAGTTGGGAATGGAAGTAATCGGTAAAAGACCGCACTATTATCCCGGTGGCACCGCCGCCGTCATCATGACCGGCCCCCTGCCCCTGCCCGCTGCCGCCGCCGCCATCGCCGCCGGCGACGTGGCAGGCATGCATCTGGTGGAGTTGGATGCCGCCATGTCTCATGCCCAACAAACTCTCGGGAATGCCCCGCTGATCCTGGCAATCGAGAGCTCGTGTGATGAGACGGCGGCGGCGGTGATCGG
>JAFRFV010000099.1 GCA_017434185.1 Coriobacteriales bacterium | reverse complement strand
TCATGGCCAACCACCTGACCGAGGTGGACATGTTCATGCTCGTTTCCGCCTTCCCGCAGTCTATGTACTTTGTGGCCGGTGAGCACTTGCTGCGCAACACCAACGGGCGTCGCATCATCTGGGCGCAGAATCCCATCCTGGAGTTCAAGGGCTCCGTCGCTGTGGCTACCGTGCGTGAGATCATCGCGCGCATCAAGGCCGGCCACAACGTGATGATCTTCCCCGAGGGCAGCCGATCCTTCAACGGCGAGACCCCGGAGCTCCCCGCTTCCACGGGCCAGCTCGTGAAGATGGCGGGTTGCGGACTCGTGACCTACCGCATCGAGGGTGGCTATTTCTGCGCGCCGCGCTGGGCCTACACCGTGCGCAAGGGACCCATGAAGGGCCACATCGTGAACATCTACACGAAGGAGCAGGTCGCGGCCATGAGCAAACAGGAGCTCACCGCGCTTATCAACCGCGACATCCACGAGAACGCCTACGAGACCCAGCGCCGCGACCCGCACGAATACCGCGGTGAGCGCTTGGCGGAGGGTCTCGAGAACTACCTGATCAAGTGCTCCGCCTGTGGCGCCCTGGACAGCATGGAGACCCACGACGACCACTTCCGCTGCAAGGCCTGCGGGCAGGAGGGCATCTACACGCCGCAGGGCTTCCTGCAGGGCGAGGGCCTGCGCTTCGATTCCGTCTACGATTGGGGCGTCTGGAGCGAGAGCGAGATCGTGCAGCAGGTACGTGCCGCCGCGGACGGCTCCGTCGTATTCACGGACTCCGATGTCACCCTCTATGAGATAAGCGCCTCACACGAACGCACGGATCTGGCGGTGGGGGAGTTGCGGGGCTTCCGCGACCGCCTGGAGCTGGGCGGCGAGGTCTTCGCGTTCAAGGACATCCCCGCGATGGACATGCTCTACTTCGGGAAGACGCTGCTCTTCTCCCATAAGGGGCGTCACCTGGGTATCACCGGCGAGAGCTTCCACGCGCTCAAGTACCACAAGCTCTATGTGGTGGCGAAGGAGCCTTCGCGCAGCTGAGACGCGTTGTATCCAACCCGCAGTCGGACTAGGTAATCGCTCCATATTCTTTAGGTATACGGAGCGCTGTTCCACGCTCTTATCATTCAATCGAAGGACTCTGTCTTCGAGAGAAAGGTAAGGTCATGGATGAACTGAGAAAGAAACTCGGACGGATCAAGACGGAGCGTGCTGCGCTGTGGTGCGGCATCGTCTTCTGCGTGCTCGTTGGAATCTTCTGGTTCGGCGTCGCGCACTTCTATTGGCCCGTCCCCGCCGATGCAACGGCACAGGAGACCCTCCAGTACTACATCGATCACGGTTTCGCAGTGCGTTTGGGCTGTGCGATCGGCTTCATCGTAGCGGGCGCCGTCATCTGCCCCTGCTCGACCGAGTACGCCTACTTCCTGGCGGACATCGAGGGCGAGCGTCCCATCTGGTCGATCCAGGGGGCGCTGGGCGGTATCATCATCGGCTTCATCGTCTTCATGAACGGCTGCATCTGGTGTGCTTGCGGTTACCGCGACTGGATGAGCGCTGAACTCATCCAGTTCATGAACGATTTCTCGTGGTTCGCGTTCCTCTGCGGCGTGCCCTTCCTCGTGCTGCAGATGATCCCCGCCGGCATCGTCATCCTGAAGGACAAGGCCGCCAATCCGCTGCTTCCGCGTTGGCTGGGCTGGTTCTCCATCTTCGGTGGTCTCGAGACCTGCGGTGCCATGGGTCCCATCTTCTTCCAGAGTGGCCCCTTCGCCTATCACGGCGTGCTCGCGTTCTATCTGCCCGCTGCGACATGGCTCGTCTGGTACATAATCGTCTGCCTCTACATGATGCAGGGTCTCAAGCGCCGTACGGCCGCCATCAACGAGGCCATGGCCATCGAGGCTGCCAAGGCGGCTGCATAGGGGCGAACTGATGGCTGATTACGACATCTTGGCGATGGCCACGCGCGCTGACGAGGCGAAACTCGCCAAGCAACGCGCGCGGGTCAAGCCACCTGGAGTCGAGGGCATGTGGATCGTCATCGTGGGCGATCTGCTCATGTTCCTCGTCTACTTCCTCGTGTTCTCCATCGCGCGTGCGGGCGACCCGGTGACCTTCGAGCTGGGACGCCAGCAGCTCAATCCGCTGCTCTCGTTTGCGAACACGCTCGTGCTGCTCACGAGTAGCTGGTTCGTGTTCAGGGCTGTGGTCGCGGCGCGCGGCGGCGACAAGGATGCCATCCGCAGGAACCTGATCGTCGCCATCGTGTTGGGCTTCACCTTCGTGGTGCTCAAGCTGCTGAGCTATGCGATCGACCTCTCGCATTTCACGCTCGACTCCAACATATTCTTCTCGTACTACTTCGCGGTCACGGGCATCCATTGCGTCCATGTGTTCGTAGGCACCATCCTGCTCATCGTGGCCATCGCGAAGACGCGCAAGGTGCTCAACGAGACCACCCTGGCGTGGACGGAATGCATCGGCCTGTTCTGGCACATGGTCGACCTGCTCTGGGTGATCATCTTCCCCCTCTTCTACCTGATGGGGAGTGGTGTCGTATGAGTGAATCGAGAATCGGCGTCATCACGTGGGTCGTGCTCATCGTGCTCACCTGCGTCAGCGTCTTCCTGGCGGAATTCATCCCCGGGGCCAAGGTGGTCGCCACGGTCTGTTTGGTTCTGGGCGCGGTGAAGGCGCATATGATCTTCACGAACTTCATGGAGCTGCGCCCCAACATGCTTCCCTGGCGCATCATCCTGGAAGCCTGGGTCGTGCTCGTGCTGCTCGCGATCCTGATACCCTTCTGGCTGTGTGTCTGTGAGACGGAAGCGGGCGGAGGCTTCGGGCCCCGCCCGCTTCTTGTTTGTGGATGCCGGGTATGCGGCGTGCCGGCGCCCGGCGCCGCGGTGCCCGCGCCCAG
>JAFRFV010000098.1 GCA_017434185.1 Coriobacteriales bacterium | reverse complement strand
GGCCAAGGACGTCACGATGTGGGCCGGTATCGCCTGCGCCTGCGCCGTGATCGGTGCCATCTGCTTCCGCGTGATCTTCTTCGCGCTGGGCTCCTCCGTCTTCCTGTTCTATTAGCGTGAACTGAACTGTCGGTGGGGGACACACCTTCTTCGAAGGAATGTCCCCCACCGCAGTCCGTTGCAATCGGGTGAGTCCACTCCTACCCCTTTACACCGCGACTCACCCGACCGCAGCGCTTATCCTAAAAGAAGAAGCCAGCCGCGCAGGCTGGCTTCTTGCATGTTCGTCGTTCATCCCCTCACTCGATGGAATCGTTGCGGTCATCGCTCTTCCACATGCAGTCCTCGACGATGTCGATGAGCTCCTGCTGTGAGCCAACCTCCATCTTCGCGTAGATGTGCGCCACGTGCGAACGCACAGTGGAAGGGGAGACCACCAGTCGCTTGGCGATGTAGTCGGCGCTACGGCCCTTGGCGAGCAGACCGAAGATCTCCGCCTCGCGCTGGGTGAGTTCGCTCGCCTCCGCGAGTTCGTCGCAGGCATCGGCGAAGCGACGACGTGGCGCGGGGGGCTCGGGCTGCTCTGCCATCGCCGCTTCCTGCGCCTTCTTCGCTTCCGCTGCCAGCTGCGCAGCACGCTGCCTACTCAAGTACAGCGAGAAGGCAGCGATCAACACGAGAGCGATGCAGACGATGATCTCGATCGTGGTGTGGATGGAATCAGTGAACACCTGTGTTTCCTGCTGACTTCCGATCACGAAACTGCTCAACACGCAGCCAGCTGTGTAGAAGGCGATTCCACCCGCCAGCACCTGCTGCGCATTGAACTTCCTGTCGATGAATACCGGCAGGGCCCATGCGAAGAACAGAACGAACTTCTGTGCCGCCTTGAGTGGGATGAGGTATGAGTAGGCATACGACCCATCGAGCACCTGGGAGAGGTAGAGCGCGGCGACCACGGTGATGATGACCAGATCAGCGCACTGTTCCAGGAATTCGATGCTGCGGAACCTGCGGATGAGCACCAGGATGAGGTTGCCGCCCAGCAGCGTCGCGATGATGTCAGCGATCTCGTCGACCTGTGCGGCATTCTCACCAGCGTTCATGCTCACCCACCTGTGGAAGACCACGTCCGTCACCAGGGTCACGAGCAGGATGAGGATGACGAGTAGGATAAGCGCGTGCAGACCGCTTTCAGAGGTCCTGGTCACGATCGGTTCGGCTTCCGGCTCCTTCTGCGGCTCGGCTTCCGCCAGCTCGAAGCCCCTGCCAGCCAGATAGAGCGTTGGCATCGCCAAGAGGGATATCGCGATGAGGAAACCGGCAGCGATCTGGGATTGCATCAAGAGTGGGATGAGCATGAACGCGCCGGCGATCAGGAGCGCGAATGCGCAACCCCTGAAGTGGCTCTTATCCCCTGTTTGAAGGAAGAAGTCGCCGCAGAAGAAGAGCGCCAGCATCTCAAATGCCATGAGTGCTTTGGGCAGCGAACTCAGCCAAACGGGACCGCCCATGCTTTCATAGAGGGGCGTGAAGAGGGTCTCAGCCTTGATGAACATGCCCAGACCAACGATGGCCAGGAGCGCGATGCTGCGATAACCGTGGAGGTGTTTCTTGAGAACGAGGAACAGGAAACCCAAAAGCAGGAGGAAGAGGAACAGGAACGCCCATGCGGCGGAGATGCCGTGAAGCGGAACGAGCCTGAGCGACGAGAAATGGATGGACGCGATGCAGGTGATGACCATCGCGAGCGACGTGCAGCCCAGTGCGAACCAATTCCTCTTCGCGAAACCATCGACCGGATTCAACGCGACCCCCATCCCCAACAACATCAAGTTGCGTGAACCACTCTAGTCAAAAACGTCTACAAGATAAATAGACGTTTATGACGAGTTCGCTCCAACTCGCCCTCAGAAGACCATGATACCCGTCCATTTACGTCCATTCCAGTCCTTCACTACCCTTCATCATGCGCAGTTCCGTGCTGCGCGGGGACGTCGACCGGCCCGTTGCTCGACAGGATGTGGCCACCATCGTGCGATCGGAATCGGCCGGCCAGCGTTCCCCAGTGAAGGAGAACCACAAGAATGGAGGGAGATTTTGAGTAAGTTGAGCATCACCAGGCGCAGTTTCCTCAAGGCCGGTGTCGCTACGCTGGTTGCAGCCATGACGGTTGTCCCCGCTATCGCTGAGGCTGAGAATCTCGCTGGTGTCTACAAGTCAGCGGATAAGAGCGTCAAGCGCATCCGCACCTGCTGCCGTGGCTGCGGTAAGATGGAGTGCGGCGTCATCGTGACCGTCGAGAACGGCCGCGCCGTGAAGATCGAGGGCGACGAGGCTGCTTGGCAGAGCCGCGGTAACTGCTGCGCCAAGAGCCAGGCTTCGATCCAGGCTGCTTACCACCCCGATCGTCTGCAGTATCCTCTGGTCCGCAGCAACCCCAAGGGCGATGCGACCGCCGGTTGGCGCCGCGTCACTTGGGATGAGGCCTGGGAGACCTGCGCCAAGGGCTTCAAGCAGCACCTGGAGAAGTGGGGCGATTCCGCTGCTCTCACGATGCAGGGTACCAGCCGTCCCACCGCTATGACCGTCAAGCTGTACGGCGATCTGGTCGGCGCTGCCAACAGGTATGCCGCGTTCGCCATCTGCAAGGGTCCGCGTTACTTCGCGTCCCTGCTCCTGGATCAGCAGGATTTCTTCTGGTCCACCCCCACGCTGCGTCCCAATGTCTATGTGCAGTGGGGTACCGAGTGCGTGTACTCCAACTACGATGACGCTGGACGTACCGTCATCGACGCTGCCACCAGCGCCGCCAAGCACATCCTGGTCGACCCGCGCGTCACTCCGCTGGGCAAGGAGTGCGACTACCACCTCAACATCCGTCCCGGCACCGATGCCGCCATCGGTATGTGCTGGTTCCACTTGGTGGAGCAGAAGGAACTCTACGACGACCTGTTCGTGAAGCGCTGGACCAACGCTCCGTATCTGGTGTGCAAGGACATGGCTCCCACCGGCGGTCTGCTCTGGGAGGAGATGGGCGGTCAGGACATCCGCACCCACCTGCTCAAGGAGAGCGACCTGGTCGAGGGTGGCGCCTATTACCGTTTCTATGTCTGGGATAACCTGGCCAACGATGGCGAGGGCGGCCTTGTCTACTACGATGCCGTCGAGGGCCATTGGCAGGACGAGGAATTCAAGAAGCCCACGACCGGCGTCATGATGCCGGAGATCTATCCTGGCATGGGCGAGATCTACCTGCCCGATTCCACCTACTTCGATCCGCTGCGTGACCCCGCCCTGTACGGTGAGTTCGAGGTCACCCTCAAGGATGGCAGCAAGCACACCGTCGTTCCCGTGTGGCAGCTCTATGCCGAGCGCTGCATGGAATTCACCCCCGAGTACACCGAGAAGATCACCACCGTCAAGGCCCAGGTCATCGAAGAGGCTCTGATGGAGTACGCGACCCGCGTCGACCCGCGCTTCGGCAACGGTGCCATCCATTGCCAGCTGGCCACCGACCAGACCGGTAACCCCATCCCCACCATCCGCGCAATCCGTTGGGTCTCCATCATCCTTGGCAACGAGGACACCCCCGGTGGTTACCGCGGCGAGACGCTTGCTCCCTGCTCCGTGCAGGTTGGTGGCGTTCCCAAGGGTGATAAGCACCCGCCGCTGCTGCTCGACGATGCCAAGAACTGGCCTGCCGAGCCCCAGGATCTGCGTCTCACGGATCCCTCCAAGACCTCGTTCAACAAGCCTGACAAGACCGTCTCCGGCGAGAGGTTCCCGCTGCTCAAGGGCAAGCGCTCCTGGGCTGACGCCGACTGCATCTGGGAGGCCTGTCTCGATGGTACGCCGTACTTCATCAAGGCCGGTGTCTGCGTCACCGGTAACGTGCTGAGCCAGTCCAACCCGCTGATCGGCTATCAGGCGCTTTCCAGCCTCGACTTCTTCCTGGACGTCGATATCTGGCACTGCCCCACTTCCGAGCTCGCCGACGTGCTGCTGCCCGCCGCTCACTGGCTGGAGTGCAACACCGCCCGCCGCAGCCAGGGTTCCGCTGGTGCTTGGGGCGCCAACGTCAAGTGCATCCCCTGCCCGGGCGAGGCGCTGGAAGACGGCGAGATCACCGAGGGCTTCTACAAGGCCATGGGTGTGCCTTGGGGCCCGCTGCTGCTGATCGACGACGATCCGTGGCCGCCGTACTATCCCACCTATCTCGAGGCCGGTATGCTGAGCAAGGACTTCGGCATGACTTGGGAACAGTTCGTCGATTGGTTCCAGGAGAACGGTTGGCAGAGCTCTTACAAGACCCTGCCCCAGACCTTCGGTCAGTATCGTCGCTACGAGATGTGCCGTATGCGCTCCGACGTCCTTCCCGGCTTCAAGACTCCCACTGGCAAGGTCGAGCTGTGGTCCACGAACTTCGAGACCTGGCTGCCCAGCGACGAAGAAGGCACCCTTCCGTACTATGCTGAGCCGCACCGCAGCCCCGTGAGCAGGCCCGATCTGGCGAAGGAATACCCGATCATCCTCACCAGTGGTGCCCGCAACCCAACCTACTTCCACTCCGAGCACCGTCAGCTGCCTTGGTGCCGTGAGCAGTGGCCCGCTCCTCGTCTGGAGATCAATCCCGCCGATGCTGCCGAGTGGGGCATCAAGCAGGGCGATTGGGTTTGGATCGAGAACGACAACGGCAAGATCCGTCAGGTCGCCGATCTCTACTATGGTATCGAGCGCGGCACGGTGAACGCGAACCACACTTGGTGGTTCCCCGAACTGCCCAGCGCGAAGCGCGGCTACGATCTGTCCGCCATCAACTGTCTGGTCACCCCGCATGATGGCTGCAAGTACATCGGTTCCTCCAGCCTGCGCGCCTACCTGGTCAAGGTCTACAAGGCCACCCCGGAGAATTCGCCCTTCGGCAACCCGGTTCCTTGCGACGATGATGGCACCGAGATAATCTACGACGCAAGCGATCCTCGTCTGAAGGAATGGGTCCCCGGCGGTGCCGGCGTCCAGGTGGATAACGGTTAAGGAAAGGAGAGGACAATGACTCAATACGCTATCGTCACCGATCTGAATCGCTGCGTCGGTTGCCTGTCCTGCTCCGTCGCCTGCAAGAGCGCTAATGGCGTGCCCATCGGAAGCTTCTGGAACAAGGTCCTGCGCATCGGTCCCAACCCCAAGTTCGAGGGCGCCCAGTTCCCCGATGTCGAGATGTACTTCCTGCCGCTTGGCTGCCAGCACTGCGCCAAGCCCGAGTGCGTGAAGGTCTGCCCGACCGGTGCTTCCCAGAAGATCGAGAACGGCACCGTCCAGATCGACAAGGAGAAGTGCATCGGCTGCCAGTTCTGCGTCATGGCCTGCCCCTACGGCGTCCGCTACCTCAACGAGGACGAACGCGTCGTCGAGAAGTGCACCCTTTGCAACCAGCAGGTCGCCCAGGGTCTGCTTCCCCAGTGCGTTGCCCAGTGCCAGGGTCGTGCCCGTTGGTTCGGTGATCTGGATAAGGGCCTGGGTACCTTCGAGGCTCCCGGCTACCTGGGTGGCGCCAAGGACTACGACACCCTGCAGGCCAAGACCCGCTTCACCATCGCTGGTCAGACCGGCAAGAGCAACACCGTCGCCATCGAGCCCTTCACCGATTCCGACGTCCATCATCTGCCCGATGTGGGCAACGGTCCCAGCTTCCGCTACATCCTGCGCGACCGCAAGTGGCAAAGCTAGTCTGAGAGAGGAAAGGAGAAACTATCATGGCAACTCAATGGCCTCTCGTCATCTTCACCCTGTGCCTGTGCTTTGCCGGCGGTCTGCTGTTCATGCAGTCCCTCGCCGCGATCCTTGGCAAGGGTAGCGCCAAGTTCCAGAAGCTTGCCGCCATCTGCAACATCGCCGTCATCGTCATCGGCGGCATCGCCGTGTTCTTCCACCTGCAGCACTGGGAGAGGATCTTCAACGGTTTCGGTCACATCACCTCCGGCATCACCCATGAGCTCATCATGGTCGTGCTGGCACTGGCCATCCTGATCGTCTTCCTCGTGATGCTCAAGAAGGGTGAGCTCCCCAAGTGGGCCGCCTATGCTGGTCTGGTCATC
>JAFRFV010000097.1 GCA_017434185.1 Coriobacteriales bacterium | reverse complement strand
CACAGGCGCTGCGGGTGCGGCGACGGTGACGTTCACGGGCAGTTGGATGGGGAGCAGAACGAGGTCCTTGGAGCCGGTGGTGGCGATGCTGTGCTTGGAACCAGCCGGGCAGTAGTGGAAGGCACCAGGCACGAGTTTCTCCACCTTGCCATCGCAGACGGCGACACCTTCACCAGCTGATACGTAGTCGACGATGCTGGCGTCATCGTGACTGTGCACGCCCACACTCGAACCCATGGGGATGCGATGGATACCGAAGACTCCCCCATCGGAGGCCTGGGCGAGCTTCGCCTTGACGCCGCCCTCGCCGCCGTGGAGCTTATCCAACACCTCTTCCTGGATACCGGTGAGCCTGATGAGCATCTTGGGACCTCCAAACCACCCGCTAGCGGGTGCTCATGTCGGGCACGTAATTGGGAACCACCTGCTGCAGCACGCGCTTGATCTCCTCGTCGCTGCTGTCCAGATGATCCTCGAGCAGATCGAGCTTGCGCGCGACCTCCTCCTTGGTGACCTCCTCACCCACGCAGACCATGATGGACTTGTAGCTGGTGGGGATGGTGGTCTCGCTTTCCATGAGAAGCTCCTCGTAGAGCTTCTCGCCGGGGCGCAGACCGGTGAACACGATCTCGATGTCCTTGCCAACCTCCAGGCCGGAGAGGCGGATGAGGTTCTTGGCCAGGTCGACGATCTTGACCGGCTGACCCATGTCGAGGATGAAGATCTCGCCGCCCTTGGCGATGCCGCCGGCCTGCACGACCAAACGTGCGGCCTCCGGGATGGTCATGAAGTAGCGTTCGATGTCGGGATGCGTGACCGTGACAGGGCCACCGGCGGCGATCTGCTTCTTGAACAGCGGGATGACGCTGCCGTTGGAGCCCAGAACGTTACCGAAGCGCACCGCGGCGAAGACGGTCGAGGTGGTCTTGTGGGACAGGTACTGGATCACCATCTCGCCCATGCGCTTGCTCGCGCCCATGACGCTGGTGGGATTGACGGCCTTATCCGTCGAGATGAATATGAAGCGGGAGACACCGTGCTTCTCCGCCGCCTGGGCCGTATAGAGGGTACCGAAGACGTTGTTCTTGACGGCCTCGCGCGGGCAGTCCTCCATCAGAGGAACATGCTTGTGAGCGGCGGCATGGAAGACGACGTTGGGTTTGTACCGCGAGAAGAGCCTCTCCAAGCGGGCCTTGTCACGCACGGAACCGATCTCGATGCGGATATCGATGTCGTCGTAGGCGCGCTTGAGCTCGTTAAGGAGTTCGTAGGCGGTGTTCTCGTAGATGTCGAAGATGATCAGACGCTTGGGAGCGACGGTGCAGATCTGGCGGCAGAGTTCGGAACCGATGGAACCGCCGCCACCGGTCACGAGCACGGTCTTGCCCGCGATGTAGCCACTCACCATGCGCGTGTTGAGCACGACCTCGTCACGCAGCAGCAGATCGGACAGGTCCACCTCGCGCAGACGCACGCCCTTGAGCTCGTCCATGCGCAGGTCCTTCACGTCCGGCAGCGTGAGCAGACGGCAGGAGGTCTTGGTGCAGATGTCGTAGATCGCCTTGCGGTCCTCCGCGCTGGCGCTGGGGATGGCGAGCACAATCTGCTGGATGTTGAACTTGCCAACCAGGCTCTGGATATCGTCACGGCCGCCCATGACGCGCACGCCGTGGATGCGCTGACCCTGCTTGGACTCGTCATCGTCGACGGCGATGATGGGCTCGCCCTGCATGGAGTAGTCACCGTTGATCATGCGCTTGATGGTCATGGAACCGGTCTCGCCCGCGCCCACGATCAGAGTGCGGGGGCGGTCGGAATGACTGGAGCTGAGCAGGCTCGAGAAGCCCTTGAAACGGCGGGAACCACGGAAGGCGAAGCGCATACCGCCCACGAGCACCATGAGCAGCAGCCAGGCGACGATGAACACGCGGATGGGGATCCTGGTCTGGGCGATGCCCAGCAGCCACAGGATGAGAGCGCCCACGAAGGTACCCAGGGTGACGCTCGACAGGATCTGCACCAGCTCGTCGTAGCTGGCGTACTCCCACAGGTTGCTGTAGAGGCGGAACATGGCCAGGAAGAGGATGTTCACCAAGGCCAGGGCGCCCAGGAAGAACACCCAGGAGGTGTCGGCGAAGACCTGACGCATCTGTCCCGTCAGGACCGCGGCGAGGGAGTAGGCGCCATACGTCGCCACGATGTCCCAGAACAACAGGAAGATCGCACGCTTGCTCAGTTTGAATTCCATCGGAACCTTCTATCCAAGATAGACCATAATCTTGAATAGATTAGCAGAGTGGACGGGGAACCGCTACCGTTCAAGCGTCCAAGTCGCCCTTATCCTCCACCTGTTCGACATAGATGCCCTCCTGCTTGAACACGACGGCGATGGTCTTGAAGAAGACCTTGAGGTCGAGCAGGAAGCTCACATGGTCCACGTAGTACACGTCCAGGGCCAAGCGCTCCTTCCAGGGGATGGCGTTGCGACCATACGCCTGCGCGTAGCCCGTGATACCGGGGAGTACCTCGAGCTTGCGCCCTTCGTCTCCCTCGTACAGCGCGCCCTCCTCTTCGAGGTCGGGGCGCGGACCGATGATGCTCATGTCGCCCAGGAGCACGTTCAGGATCTGGGGCGTCTCGTCGAGGCTCGTGCGACGCAGGAAGCGGCCCACACGGGTGACGCGGGGGTCATCGGCGGCATTGTAGGTGGAGCCATCGGGCATCTTGAGGTCGGGCGAGTTCACCTTCATCGAACGGAACTTGTACATCTTGAAGATGCGATGGTCCTTACCCAGACGCGGAGCGTTGTAGAAGACCGGGCCATGGTCGTCCAACCATATCGCAGGTGCCACGAAGATCAGGATGATCAGGAAGAAGGGCATGGCGATAAGAGACAACAGGATGTCCAGAAGGCGCTTGACTACGCGGACGTACACGGTCTAGTCCTCCTCGAGCGGAAGCTGCATGGCCATACCGAACTCGACCTCGTGGTAGGCCTGGTTGAAGACACGCACCACGTAGGCGACCTGCTCATCTGTGAGATTGGTGTGCAGAGGCAGGGTGATCTCACGGCAGAAGCGTTCATACGCACGCGGGTAGTCGGCGATGTCGAAGCCCAGATCACGATAGGCGGTCAGGAGCGGCAGGGGCTTGTAGTGCACGTTCGTGGCAACGCCGTAGGCCGCCATGCGGATGATGAGCGCATTGCGGAATCCCATGTCCTTGCCCACGAGTTGCACCAGGCAGAGATGACGGCTGCTGGCGAAGTCGTCGCCATCATGCTGGAGGAACTCCACGGGCGCGTTGATGCCCGCCTGATAGGCGTCCAGGATCTCGCGACGACGGGCGAGCATCGCATCGTAGCGCCTGAGCTGCGCCAAGCCGATGGCGGCATGCACATCGGTCATGTTGCACTTGTAGGCGGGGTACAGGATGTCGTACTCCCAAGCGCCCAGCTTGGTCTTGGCCAGCGCATCCTTGCT
Organism: Coriobacteriales bacterium; assembly: GCA_017434185.1. Classification (GTDB taxonomy): domain Bacteria; phylum Actinomycetota; class Coriobacteriia; order Coriobacteriales; family RUG844; genus RGIG2431. The sequence continues at coordinate 11,869 of JAFRFV010000097.1, read as the reverse complement.
CTGCCCGTGCAGGGACATGAGCATGAGTTCCTTGTAGACGAGCTCATCATCCAGGCCCTCGTGCGCCTTCCAGGTGAGGGCCCCGCCCTCGGCGGTGGTCAGGTTCTTGACCGCATGGAAGCTGAAGGCGCTGAAGTCGGCCCAGGCACCGGCGGCGATCCCCTTGCGGCTCGCACCGAAGGAGTGGGCGCAGTCGGCCAGCAGGATCACGCGATCCCAGAGCGCCTGGCGCTCGTTGGCGGGCGTGAAGAGTTCCTTCTTGGCTTCGCAGACGGCCATGATGCCGTCGTAGTCACAGACGACGCCGGCGATGTCGACGGGGATGATCACCTTGGTCCTGGGGGTGATGGCGGCAGCCAGAGCGTCAAGGTCCATCTGGTAGCTGTCCGACGTCACGTCCACCAGCACGGGCGTGGCGCCCACGTGGCAGATCACGCTGCAGGATGCCGTGTAGGTGTAGGCGCTGGTGATGACCTCATCGCCCGGGCCCACGCCCAGCAGTCGCAACGCACACTCCAGGGCGGCCGTGGCTGAGTTGAGGCAGACCGCCTTGGGCGTACCACAGCGTGCGGCCACCTGGCGCTCGAGTTCCTTGGTACGCGGTCCGGTGGTGATCCAACCGGAGCGCAGCGCGTCACAGACCTCATCGATCTCGGCCTGACTGATGTCCGGCGGCGAGAACGGGACGTTCATCTTCTTCAGTCCACTACTCCCTCGTTCGATGTGCTCACGCTCATTCTACAACGTCGTCCTCATCCTGCTCCCGCTCGGGCTCCTCCTGCTTGGGCTTGCGGTGGAGCTTGGCCAGCAATGAACGCTTGATGCCGCCCATCATGACCGCCGCCTCCTTCCATTCGGCCGTGCGATGGAAGATGAGCGCGAAGACGGCGACGGTGATGGCAACACTCAGGAACAGCCGCACGATGATGGTGAGGGCAAGTCCCATGGGTGGCAGCATCCCGCAAAGGACGAAGCAACCCGCACCGATGCCCAAGATCACGGCGGTGTAGATGAGCCAGAGCGCGAAATAACGCTTGGGACTGCGATGGAAACCGTATTTGTACTGCAGGTAGGCCTCGATGGTGGTGGACACGAAGATGTTCGAGAGGATGCCCGCCCAAAGGACACCGTCGATCTCGAGATCCATGACGAGTGCGAAGGTGAGCGCGACCATGACGACGGTCTCGATGATGGCCTTCCACTTGGTCTGCCAGAACAGGCCGTAGGCGCTGGTGAACGAGAGCACGGTCGAGCGCATCCCCTTGAGATAGAAGAGCACGACCACCAGGACCACCGTGCCCGTGGGCAGGATGTAGTCGGCACCCAACCAGACCTCGACCACCGGGTCGAACAGACACAGGGTGGGAACGGTGATACCCGCGTAGATGCAGGCGTTGATGAGGAAAGTGGCCAGGAAGACCTGGTGCGAACGCTCCTCGGACTCGGTCACCTTGAGATTCCCGATGCTCGCGGTGATGGCATCGAAGAACCTCTGGATGATGCGCGAGATGGCGTTGGTGACCATCATGTAGTTGCCGAAGAGGGCGATGGCGCGCGCACCGACGAACATGGAGACGGCCAAGCTCGACAGCGGGGTGCTCGCGATACCTGCGATGCGGTGGATGAGCAAGCCCACGATGTTCTGCTTGATCACATGCGAGGTATCCTTGGGAATGGGCTTGATGTCCTTCTCCTTGAGGTATGGGTAGACGCGATCGGTGGCGATGCTGATGCATATGTTCTGCAACAGCGTCGAGGCGATCATGCATACCAGGAAGAGCAGATAGCTGCGGGTGATCATGAGCACGACGATCTGCGCGATGCTCATGGCGGCCTGGAAGGCGTAGGTGTAGATGGAGACGATCCACTGCTTCTGATCGGCACCCAACAGGAGCCCCTTGTACGAGAAGAAGTAGGATACCGATGTGTTGGCCACGAAACACAGGAAGTAGAGCCTGATATTGGGAAGGTCGGGCATGTCCTTGATCAGGAAGTCGAGGTAGAAGGATAAGCCCAGACCCACCACGGCCACGGTGACGCCGATCGCGATGTAGGCGCGGCGGAAGAGGCGCATGAGGCTCTTGACCGCGTCCTTATCCCCCACCGCCAGCGGCTCGTAGAGCGAGAAGACGATGGCACTGCCCACGCCCAGCTCGGCGAGCGAGAGGATGGTGAGCACGTTGGAGAAGGTGTTCTCCAGGCTCAGGTAGTCCTGTGCGAGATAGTGCGCGAAGACGCCACGGGCGACGAAGGCCAGCAGCACGCTGAAGGCCTGGCCCACCCAAGCGACCGCGACGTTCTTGGCGGAAGCCACCAAACGCGTGCGTGAGCGCTCGCTCGAAGCGAGTTCCTCGGCTCCTTCCGTCTGCATCTCCTGGGGGTCCGCCATCCTTCTATCCCTTGTGCAGGACCTTCTTGAACAGGACGCCCCTCAATCCGGAGGGCATCAGCGCCACGACGAACTGCACCATGAGGGTGTAGAGGTAGTCCCAGCGGCTGATGAACCCGGTCTCGTAGACTTTCCTGCGCCCTTCCTTGTACTTGAGGAAGTAACTCCATCCGCCACGACGTTCGTACATACCCTTGCCGATCCTCGCATACACGAGGGACTCATCGCTGTTCATGCAGGTGGCGCCGGCTTGGATCATGCGCACCCACAGATAGGTGTCCTCCATCAGGGGGCAGGGTTGGTAGTTGCCCGCCTTCAGAACCATGCTGCGTTTGTACATGACGGTCATGTGATTGAACGAATCACGGCGCTTCTGATACGCCTTGATGGCGGCATCGGTCGTGGGAACGGTCCTCTTGGCCACGATGACATCGGGGGTGTCCTCGAATTCATCGATCTGCGATCCGATGATGTCCAGGTCGGGGTTCTTCTGGAATTCGGCGAGCTGCTTCTCGAAACGATCGACACGGCAGATGTCATCGGTGTCCATACGGGCGATGATCTCGTTCGAGCACGCCTCCACGCCCACGTTGAGCGCATAACCCAGGCCCCTGTTGGGGGTGTAGGCCACGATCCGGATGAGGTCGGGATACTGCTCGACGTAGCCCTTCAGCACCGCCTCGAGCTCTTCGCTGATGGGGCCGTCCTCGATGATGACGATCTCGTCCGGCAGGACGGTCTGGGCGAGGATGCTCTCCATGCATGCCTTGAAGTACTCCGCCTTCTCCTTGATGTACAGGGACATGAGAACCGAGAATGGCATCACAGACTCCTTATCAATTCCGCCCACTGCAAGAGGATAGGCCCTTGTTCGAACCTCTCCAGATCATCGTGCGAAGCTGCGGCCATACGGGTGCGCAACTCGACGTCATCCATCAGGTATTCCATTCTATGTGAATACGATTCGATGTCGAAGCAATCGACCAAAACACCATCGACCCCATCACGGATGATATCCGCGGGCCCGGTGGGGCAATCGAAGCTGATGTTGGGGATGCCGGCCGCCTTGGCCTCGAGCAGCACCAAGGGCAGGCCTTCCTTGGGAGAGGTGAGCGTGTGGAAAGCGTAGTCACCGTAACGGCTGGGAAGGTCACCAACCTGCCCCATGAGTACGAGCCGATCCTCAAGGCCGCGCTCCCCGATGCAAGCGCGCAGGCGCTCCAGGTCCGCTCCCCCACCATAGACATCCCAGCGCCAATCGGGGTGGGCGGGCAGCACCCTCTGCGCGATGTCGAGCAGATGGTCGAGGCCCTTATCCCATACCACCCGGCCAGCCCAGATGATGCGCTTGGACGTGGCGTCGTAGGGGCGGGCGGCTGCGATCTGCTCGGGGGAAATGGAGTTGTAGATCACCTGCAGCTTGCGCGCGGGAATGTGCAACAGACGTTGGTAGTCATGGTAGCTGCGCTGGGTGAGGACGATGGTCCGATCGCAGAACAGGGCGGCGATGCGACGCATGTTGCTTATGACCCTGTCGTCCCAGGAGTTCACCAGCGCGCCATGGTCGCAGTTGACCGTCTTGACACCTGTGAAGGCGACAGCGGGCAGTGCGAGGATGGATTGGTAGGTTCCCACGCACACGAGCACGTCGATGCCCTGCTGCTTCAAGTACGCTCGCAGAGGTTTGCGGATATCCTTGGCCATGCTGCGCAGGCGGCCCTCCTCGAGCAGGAGGCGCGTGGTCTTGATACGCGGGTCGATGGGAAGAGCGCTGCCGCTGGCCTCGGGACCGTAGAGCGCGACGATATGCACCTCGAAGTCGCCAGCGAGTCCGTTGGCGATGGTGTTGCCCACGCGCTCGGCGCCGCCGGTGCCATCGAAGTGCGATATGAAGAAGCAGACCTTCATGCAGAATCCGATCCCAGTCCCCATCAAAAAGGGCCCAAGGGCCCTGACTGCACACTAGGGTATCCCAACTGCTGCCCATGGGGCAAGTTCCAATGGGATAAGCCACAGCAAGCCCACGGTTTTGGCTATACTTGGCATACACGACTGGTGACGATGGAGAGGTGTGATGGCGTGAGCGGGAAGCGGGTTCTGGGTCCGGAGATGACCATGGACGAATTGAAGGAGCGCGAACTCGAGCTCCTGGATACCTTCGACGCCTTCGCCAAGGCGCACGATCTGCGCTATTGGCTCAGCTTCGGCACCCTGATAGGCGCCATGCGCCACGGAGGCTTCATCCCCTGGGACGACGACATCGACCTGGTCATGCCCGCGAGCGACTACTTCCGTATGGTCGAGCTCGTGGACGGTGGCGCCGAAGTGGGCGAGAACTGCCGCTTGGCGGCTGCGGGCATCCGGAAGGGCGCGCCCTGTCATGTGACCTTCGGCAAACTGTATGATACCCGCAGTGTCGCGTTCCAGGACGAGTTGTGCCCGAGCTGCCAGAAGAAGGTGCAGGAGGGCGTCTGGATCGACCTCTTCCCCCTGTGCGGGGTCTCCGATGATGATGAGGAGGCGAAGGCGAGCATCGCCGAACTCGACCATAATTGGTCTTTCATCCGCTTGGCCACCTACAAACTGGACAAGGCGAGCAACCCCATCAAGACACTCGCCCGTCTGCTGCTCGTTCTGCCCGTACGCCTGCGCGGTTTCACGTACTACCTGCGCAAGCGCGACGAACTCATGAAGGCGATGCCCGATTACCGCAGCGTGAAGCGCTCCATCATCCCCAGTGAACCTTGGTACTACCTCAAGAGCGAGGACTTCATGGACACGGACCATGCCGTTTTCGAAGGCCGTGAACTGCCCATTCCCAGCGGCTGGGACAGCGCGCTCACCACATGGTGGGGCGATTGGCGACAGCTTCCTCCGGAGGATAAGCGCTACACCAAGCATACGTTCAAGGTGTATCACCTGGAACAGGAGGATTAGTATGCAGCAGCTGAGCATGGATGAGATGAAAGCGGTCGAACTGGAGTTACTCAAGACCTTCGATGCCTTCTGTAAGGCACATGGGCTGCGCTACTGGCTCTCCGATGGCACCTTGATAGGCGCCATGCGCCACAAGGGCTTCATCCCCTGGGATGACGATGTGGACATCCAGATGCCCAAGCAGGACTATTACGAGCTGGTCCGGCTCGTGAACGAAGGAGCGGTCATAGGCGAGCATTGTCGTCTGGGATCCCCTCTGGTCAAGAACGGCACCCCCTTCCACTGCCCCTTCGCCAAACTCTATGACACGCGAACCACACTGAGACAGAAGAACCTGGCGGACCATCTGGACGTGGATGAGGGCGTGTGGATGGATATCTTCCCACTCACCGGTGTTCCCGATGACGAAGGAGAACGCGAAGCGCTCTATGACTGGCTGAGCGAGAACTGGCTGCGCATCTGGCTCTGCTCATATCGTTTCAACCTCGATTGCGGTTGGAAGCGCAGGATCAAGCGCCTGCTGCTCTACATCCCCGCACGTCTGCATGGACTCCAGTACTATCTGGACGAGTTCGAGCGCAAGATCGCGAGCCTGCCCAGCATCGACGAGACGGAGAACGCGATCGCCCCGGCGTACTTCACCTACCACCTCAAGAGCGGCATGTTCACAGCAGGGACCTTCGATACGCCTTTCGAGGATGGCATCTTCCCCGCGCCGCTGGAATACGACTGGTACCTGACCGCCACCTACGGGGATTGGCGCACTCCCCCCGCTCCTGAGGACCGGGGCAGCACGCATCATTTCGAGGTCTACTGGCGATAGTCCCGCGCCGTCTTGCGCAGGAGAAGGAAGCGGTACGCGGGGACGCTGTACTTGAGAGCGCGCATGGCGATCCTACGGGACCGTGCGAAGTACGCGCTATGGATGATCTCATCCGCATGACCACGCAGGAAGGACAGCACCGGCTGGAAGTCGGGTAGATCGCGATATCCATCCACCACGAGCATCTTGTCCAACATGCAGAAGTTCGCCCACTGGAGGCGGAACTCCGCCTGGGGCAGAATCCCCGGGAAACGTTCCTTGACGATCGCCATGGTCTGTTCGTAGGCGTCCACCATGTCCATGTGTTTGTGCAAGAAGCTCCTGCTGGTGATGCTCGCGGGGCGGTGCAGGTAGTAGTACAACGGCTCCGTGGTTACCCACACGCGACCCAGGTCGGGCATGAGCAGGTTCAGGAAGAAGGCATCCTCGTAGAAGCGTCCCACGGGGAAGCGCGTATCCCCTATGGCAGAGCGCTTGATGAGCTTGGTGCAGACGGTACCGGCGATGTAGCGACCCACCATGAGGTGTCCGAAGGCCTCCACATTGTCGCAGACGAATTCACGACGTTCTTCGCATTGGGGCACGATCCTACCGCCTTCACCGTAGACGTTACTCATGCCACAGATGGCCATGTCGACGTCGTTGGCCAGTGCGCCTTCGATGAGCACCTGGAACATGCGGGGATCTGCCCAGTCGTCACTGTCGATGAAGCCCAGCCACTCACCCTGCGCCACTTCGATGCCGGCGTTGCGTGCATCCGAGAGACCACCGTTGACCTTGTGGACCACACGCACACGGGGGTCGAGAGCCGCGTAATCGTCGCAGATGGCAGGGCACGTATCCTGTGAGCCGTCATCGACGAGGATGAGCTCGAAGTCCTCGAAGGTCTGGGCGAGCAGCGAGTCGACACAGCGGCGCAGGTATCGCTCCACCTTGTAGACGGGGACGATGATGCTCAGACGGGACATTACTGCTCCTTGTCAGGCTTGGGCAGGTACGATGCGCGTTGGTTCACGTATCCCAGCATCGTCCAGAGCAGGACGGACAGGTAGGACTTGGCGTAGAAAACATCCGTGAAGAGCATGCCGAAGATGACGATGATGCCGAAGAGACCGAATATGATGATATGCTCCATCCTCCGGTCCTCTTCCCTGCGTATCAATCGCACCGAATTGACCAGGCCATAGCCGGCGATGGACATCAGGATGACGAAGCCCACTATCCCCTGCCCGCAGAGTACGTAGATGAAGGCGTTGTGCGGCTCGTATTCCTTGAAGGCGACATACGAATCAGGATAGTCGGTCATGATGTGCTCGAGCGTGCCACGCGGAGAGGCGCCGAACACGGGATTGTCCTGGAGTGAGATGAGGTAGTCGCCCCAGATGTCGAATCGGTTGCTCGAGATGTTGTCCTTGGTGTCACGTTTGAGGATGTTGTTCCAGCTGCCACCCTCGGGCTCGGCTTGGGTGAGCGGGGAGAGGTCCTTGGGTACGAGCGGGAGCATGACGGTGAGTGCCGTGCAGAGCATGACCATGGTCAGGGTGATGCCGGAAGCCCCCAGGAACGACCTACCAAGTGCGGGCGCGTCTGGAGTTCCCTCGCTCTTGAGGCGGTAGCGGAAGTAGAGGAAGATCACCAGGAAGCCGGAGATGTAGATGCACATGCGAACCATGCGCCCGCCGGAGAGGACGATGTAGAGGAAGTGGAGTACCCAGGAGACGATGATGTAGCGCCGCATCGCCTTGCTCTTGGTCTCGCGGAAGGTGAGATACAGGAGAACGCAGCAGACGAGGATGAATGCCGTGGTCAAACCGGGTCCAACGTAGATGCCGAAGAGTTGGTTGTCCATGAATCCCTGGCGGATGAGTTCCTTGGAACCCTCCTCCTTGAGGGTGTAGCTCTTGAAGACCACGAACTGGATCAAGGAGACGGTGGTGCCCACCAGCAGGATCGCATTGGCAACGAGGCCAAGGCGACGCAGGAAGGCGAAGAAATCGTCCACCCCGCGTCGTGTGAAGTACGCATAGCACAGCGCGAACTGGATCGCCAACCAGACGATGGTCTTGATGTTGCTCCCCAACACGCCGTAGCGCGTGTTGAGCACGCTCGAGATGGCCATGCTCACCAGGAAGAGCACCAGGAGCACCCAGCCCTTGGTCTTGAAGAAGGAGCGCTTGGTGAGCAGCTCGAAGAGAACGAGGAGGCAACCGAAGCCGGCGAGTAGCAGATAGACCTTCTGGTTGACCATGTGGTCGACCGCGAGCCTGAATGGGACGATCGTGCTGGCGATGCCATAGCCCAGCAGGATGAAGAAGTACATGTCGATGGCGAAGTCGAGCCACTTCTGGAATCCCGGGGTCGAGAATACCTGGAATGCTTTCTTAAGCGGATTCATTGCTGCGTTTACTCCTACATTTCCCACTTGAAGACGGTTTTGAACGGCGTGCGGGTGTCCGTGGCGAAGACACGGATGATGTCACCGATGGAGCGCACGGGGGCATCCACATGGATGATACGACGGATACGCTGCTGGAAGACCCTGTGCTCCAGGAAGGCGATGGCTTGCTGGAAATCCTCTCGGCCGGAACGCGAGCAGCCGATGAGCGTCATCCCCTTCTCCATGACATCGCGCGTGCGGATGGGCACGGGCGTCTCGCTCACGCCCATGAGCATGACGGTGGCCTGGGGGTTGCAATGCGTCACGATGGTATCGAGCGCGCTGGCGCAACCATTGCCACCCGTGCACTCGAAAGCGTGGTCGACGCGCAGGTCGGCAGGGATCTGGTCGCTGTCGTATGCCTCATCGACGAATGAGAAGAGCGCCATCTTCTCCGGATGATGGCCGAAGACACAGATGCGCGCCTTGGGGAAGAACTCACGCAGCACGGCGCAGACCACATAGCCCAGACTCCCGTCACCCCAGACACCGAAGCTGTCGCGGGTGGAGTGAGCGACCTTGGTCATGCGGGTCACGGCATGCACGGCGACGCTGATGAACTCCGTGATCGCGGCGACTTCGAAGGGCACCTTGCTGAAAGGCACCAGCTGACGGGGTTCGATGGCGACTATCTCGCGCATGAATCCGTCGTGGCCACTGGAAAGGAACCGAGCGCCCTTGACGTAGTTCTCGTAGAACTCGCCCAGGTCTCCCTTGGGAGGGACATTGGGGATAAGCGCCACGCGATCGCCCGGCTTGAAGGTACCTGTGGGATCGGCCAGCACTTCTCCGCAGCACTCATGGATGAGCGCCATGGGGAGCTTGCGTTTGAGCACGGCAGGGTCACGACGACCCTGGTAGTATCGCTGATCGGCATGGCAGATGGCCATGCAGCGCGGGCGCACCAGGACCTTGCCCGCAACGTCGATATCCTCGAACTTGATGGAGAAGGCCCTGGGCTCGATGAGCTGGTAGACCAGGTTAATCACTGGCACCACTCTCTATCATCGCTTGGGAGACCTTGTAGTCGCCCAGGGTCGTGAGCTTGAGGTTGACCACATCGCCGGTGACCAGATGCACCGGGATGTCGCGGATGTGGCAGATCTTGCAGGCGTCCGTCAGGATGGCGCGCTCCTCTTGCGACATGCTGGCGTAGAGTCCCTTGAGAAGGTCGAGCTGGAAGCTTTGGGGCGTCTGGCCCTGGTACATGAAGCGACGTTGCGGGATGTCGCTGATGACCTGTCCATCGGTCGAGACCACGATGGTATCCGTCGCGGGGATGACGGTGTCGCAGGCCTTGTACTCGAGCACGGCATCGATGTTGTCCTGGATGATGCGCAGGCTAACGAAGGGACGGACCGCATCATGCGTGATGATGTAGTGGTCGGGGCTGGAACCATGATCGGCCTCGATGGCCTCGATGATGTTGATGATGGTACCGGTGCGGTCCACTCCGCCCTCGATCACCTTGATGCGCTCGATCTGGCTGGGGACATAACGCTCCAACTGGGCCTGGGTGTAGGATACCCAATCCGGATGGGCGCCGATGTAGATCATGTCGATACGCGAGCAGAGCAGGAACTTCTCCAGAGTATGGATGATGACCGGCTTGCCACCACCCAAGGGGAGATACTGCTTGGGCATATCGACGATGTTCATGCGTGTACCGGTGCCGCCGGCCAGGATGGCTCCGAAGATCATGTGCTTGTCTCCTTCGCTGGGACTTCTGGGTAGCTGAATACTAGCATCCCGCAACGGGGTTTTCCCGCTGTCCCGCAGTATCAACACAGTATTCGACTCCCCTGTACACCCTATAGGGCGTTTCCAGGTCGCAGAAGGACGCATCATGATGCGGCTTCTGCTTGCTCGCCGGCGGCAGCTGCATGTAATCGCCGAAGGCGATGTGCAGGTACTCATCGTAGCCCACCGGGATGGGAGCCATGTAGCCCTCGAACGGCTTGCGCACAGCGCTCGCGAAAGCGGAAGCCGGATAGCGGTTCCTCATGTAGTGGGGGCCGGCACAGAGCTCCGTGATGGAGTCGCAGTCCTTGATGGCATACCGGCTCATGCGCTTCTCGGCACGGCGCCAGATGCGATAACGGATGCCCTGACCGCGGAAGACGGACAGCAGGAAGCGCGAACCGGCCGCCACGATGCCGCCATGCTTGGCGGGCACCGTCTGGGCGCAGAAGAGTGAGAAGAGCAGGCAATGGATGATCTGCATCTTCCGCGCGAACCCGCTCTCCGGGTATCCATCCAAGGGCAGGATATCGAGGGTGAGGCCATGGCAGATATCGCGATCCCGCAGGTAATCCTTGATGAGCGTGGTGTTCTCATCGCAGAGCTTCATCATCAGGTCACCGGTGACGCAGTCACGGGTGGGGCGCCAGAGGCTGTAGCGGGAGCAGTCCGCCTCCTTCGCCCAGAGTTCCCACAAACGTTCGTAGTCATCGCGGGGCATGAACACGTCGATGTCATCATCCCAGGGGATGAAGCCCTGATGACGCAGCGTACCGATGCAACAGCCACCGCAGAAGTACGTCAGGAGGCCATGCTCCTGGCAGAAGGCATCGAAGTACTCGAACATCTCGAGCGACTTGAGTTGGATGGCGCGCAGCTCCGGTGGTGTCTTGAAGACGACTTCGTTCATATGATCATCCACAGCCATGCCCGAACTATCGGACGCCCGCTTCTTCCAGCAGCTTCACGCGGTAGGCGTAGTCGCTGCGCAGGATGTAGTCCAGACTCTTCTGGGGTTCCCAGCCAAGGATCTTCTTCGCAAGAGCGTTCTCGGCAACGAGGAAGTCCGGATCGCCCTCACGGCGGGGGCCCATCACCCAGGGAACGGGAGCGATGCGCTCGGTGGCCTCGATGACCTCCTTCACGCTGAAACCGTTGTTGGATCCCAGGTTGCACAGCAGGGACTCGCCCGTCTCCACCAGATGCGCAGCACCCAGGACATGCGCGCGGGCGAGATCGCTCACGTGGATGTAGTCGCGCACGCAGGTACCGTCGGGCGTGTCGTAGTCATCACCACAGACGACGACCTTATCACGTACACCCAGCACCGCCTGCATGACGATGGGGATCAGGTGGGTGAGCTGGTCCTTCTTGAGGCCGATCTCAAGGCTCTCATCCGCACCGGCGACGTTGACGTAGCGGATGATGCAGTAGTTGAGACCATGGGCGGCGGCGACCCACTTGATGAGCTTCTCGCTGGCGAGCTTGGTCTCACCATAGGGATTGATGGGGCTGCAGGGGGTCTGCTCATTGCAGATGCCGT
>JAFRFV010000096.1 GCA_017434185.1 Coriobacteriales bacterium | reverse complement strand
TCTGGGGGCGGTGCTCGATAGCGCTGTTGAACTAGAGCCAACCACCCCCACACTGGATATTCAGTTTGGGGGTACCGCCAAACTAGATTTCCAGATTGGTGGTGGTGCTCGAAACCGCTGTTGACCTTGAGCCAACCACCCCCAAACTGGATATTCAGTTTGGGGGTACCGCCAATCTAGATTTCCAGTTTGGTGGTGGTGCGTGCTGGCACCAGGAACGACGCACTACCAAACCGGAAGGGACTGCGGACGTTTTCCGAGAGACGGACAGACTTGGAAAGGATGTCCGTATGTACAGCAAGGAGATCAGGGAGAGAGTCAAGTTCCTCTACTCCCAGGGCATGAGCGCCGCTAGGATAGAGGCCGAGTTGGGGATATCCCAGAACACCGTGTACAGGTGGTGTACCTCGGAACGCCCCCATCCCATGTCCAATTCGAGGTATCCTGTGAGGGTCATACGGGAAGCACTCCACCTCGCGTACGGCCCCGATGGGATCGGCCTCAAGTCCGCGGCCGAGCGTCTGGGACTGAACCACAACACGATCGCGATGTGGAAGTGGAAGTACACGACGGAGGCCACGGTGGACGACGAGCCCAGGTTGCCCGACATCACCCCCGCCCCTCCCTCACCGGTGCCCATGACCGAGGAGGAGAAGGACAGGCGCATCCACGAACTCGAGTTGCGCAACGCCGTCCTCGAGGAGGAGCTGAAGCTTTTAAAAGCCGAAGGCGTCAGCGTGAGGAGCAGTTCCGACAAGGCCCGCATCGTTGACGCCCTCGCCGATCGTTATCACAAGACCGAGCTCTTCGCGGTGGTGGGCATCACCTCCGCGACCTACTACCGCCAAGTCGCCATCCGCGATCGCATCGACAAGTACGCCCAGGTGAGGGAGGAACTCAAGGAGGCCTTCCACTCGAGCAACGGCACCTATGGCTACAGGCGCGTACATGCGATGCTGGTGAGGGGTGGCAGGCGGATATCCGAGAAGGTCGTCATGCGGCTGATGCGTGAGGAGGGTTGCATCGTCGCCAAGCGTCTCCAGGGTAGATCGTGGAGTTCGTACGCCGGGGAGTCATCGCCAGCCCCACCCAACATCATGGCGCGTGACTTCCACGCGCAGGCCCCGAACATGAGATGGGTCACCGATATAACCGAGATGAGGGCCGCGGACGGGAAGGTCTACCTCTCGCCCGTCGTGGACTGCTTCGATGGCATGGTCGTCGCGTACACGATCGGAAGGAGCCCCACCGCGGAACTGGCCAACGGGATGCTGCGCAGGGCTCTGTCCACCCTTCGGCAAGGTGCCCTGCCTCCGATGATCCACTCCGACAGGGGTGGGCATTACCGCTGGCCGGAGTGGGTGAGGATCTGCGAGGGAGCCGGGGTCGTGAGATCCATGTCCAAGAAGGGCTGCAGCCCCGACAACGCAGCCTGCGAGGGTTTCTTCGGCACGTTCAAGTCGGAGGCCTACTACCCGCGGGGATGGTCGAAGATGACTGCGGACGAGCTGATGGCGGCGACCGGGGATTACATAGACTGGTACAATGGGAGCAGGATCAAGGAGTCATTGGGCTGGAAGAGCCCAGCGGAGTATAGGGAAGAACAGGGCATGATGCCTAACTCCGTCTCTTAAAAAATGTCCGCATCCCCTTATCCGTTTTGGTAGGCCACCCAAAACGGATTTCCGGTTTGGTGGTGGCATCACTCCAAAGCAGCGGCGGCGGATAAGCGCGTCAATCCGCAGCTTCGTCGCCCGCAGCGTCACCCGCGCCCGCGCCCGCCGCGGCGGAATCATCCCGCGACGGCAGCGAGAGCCAGCTGCCCAGCACCATGAGCGCGAACGCGACCAGGAACAACGCGCCCGGGCGCTGCCCCCAGATGCCCCAAGCCAGGAAGACGCTGATGAACGGCGCCATCGCGTAGTAGGCGCCCACGCGCGCGGCGCCCAGATCGCGTTGCGCGCGGATGAAGCACACGATGGAAAGCCCGCTCGCCACGAAGCCCAGCAGCATCGCCAGCACCGCGAGCGAGAAACCGGGCAGGCGGTCCCCCATCGCGAAGGCCAGCAGCAGCGCGCCCATGCCACTGCCCAGGCCGTTGACCATGCAGATCTGCACGGGATCGCGCTTGGAGAGCAGGCAGGTGAGGTTGTTCTGCACGCCCCACACGCAAGCCGCGCCCAGCACCAGCAGCGACGCAGGGCTCACCTTGAGCTGGCCGCCGGGCTCGATGGACAGCAGCACGCAGGCCACAGTGATGGCGCCGATGCCCGCCCACAAACGCCCGCTGATGCGCTCGTGGAAGAACAGGAGCGCGATGATGGCGGTGGCGACGGCCTCGAAGTTGTTGAGCAGCGCCACCGTCTCCGCGGTCGATCCCGCGAGGCCGCCCATGAGCAGCAGCGGACCCACGGAATCCAACAGGACCACGGCGATCATGGCGGGAGCGTCGCTGCGCTGCAGGTGCTGCTCCTTGCTGCGTCCACGGGCGTTCTTGGCGGCGAAGATGATGGCCATGCCCATGCCCGCACCGATGTAGAGCAGGCCGGCCTGCGCGCCGGAATCCACGCCCGCGTCCATGAGCAGCTTGGAGAACGGCGTCTGGAGCGCATAGAAGACCGCACTGGCGATGGCCAGCGCCACGAAGATCATCTCACGGCGGGGCTTGCCCACGCTCACTCCCCTTTCACACTCCGCTCCCACGCGTCACATTATATGGGGGACGTCGCGACTGCGCTACAATGGACTGGTCGGTCGAGAGAGGGAGTGTGCGCAGGTGATAAGCGCCAAGAGCAAGCAAAGCATGGTGGGCGCCCTGATGGCGGCGCTTCTGCTTGCCGTCATCTCGCTCTCCGCCTGCCTGCAACTGCCCGGCTTCGAAGGCGACCCCGGCCTGGGGCTCGAGCGTGTGACCGTGATCCAGGTGGCTGACGGCGACACGCTGGTGATCGAGCACGAGGGCGGCGGTCAGGACCGCGTGCGGCTGATAGGCATCGACTGCCCCGAATACAACACGCCCGAAGGCAAGGATGCCGCCACCTATGTGCGCATGCTGCTCCCCGAAGGGAGCAGCGTCTGGTTGCAGAAGGACGTGAGCGAGGTGGACCGCTACGGTCGCCTGCTGCGCTACGTGTGGATCGAGCAGCCCGCCAACACCGGCGACGATGAGGCACGCGCGAAGATGCTCAACGCCCTACTGCTGGAGAACGGTCACGCCATCGCCAGGGGCTACGAGCCCGACACCCGCTACGAGCTGCTGTTCGCCCAGCTTGACGCCGGCAAGGAGCCCAGCGACGCCGAGCGCCTCCTGGAAGAGGCGCTCGAACTCACGCGCGAAGACTGAGAGCGGCGCGCCGTCCGGCATACGCTACCTGCGGGAACGCATCGCCTTCACGCTACCGCATGCACGAGCGTAGCACGCCTTCACGCCAGCCTCGCTCGCCTCGAACTGCACCGCATCATCGCGTTTGATGCCGATTGTCTCCGCTGCGTCGGCGGCATCGATGTTCGCGCCGAAGAACAGGAACTTCCAACCCGCCTCCTCCTGCTTCTTGATGAGCGCCTTCACCTCGCGCTTGCTGAAGTCGGTGCTGGAATTCTCGTAGCCGTCGGTGGTGATGACCATGATCACCTGCTGGGGCTTCTGCTGCTCGGGCAGCGTGGCCAGACGCACGCTCACATCCACGATGGTGCGGCCCACGGCGTCGTAGAGCGCGGTGCAGCCTTGCGTCCGGTAGAGCTGGCTGTTGAGCTTGGCTTCCGCGGCGGGCACCCCGTCGAAGAGCATCTTGTAGTGGCTGTCGAAGAGCACCGTGGTCACCTTGAGCTCGCCGGGCAGGGTGGCCTGCTCGGCCAGGAAGTCGTTGTAACCCTTGATGGTGCTGTCCTCCAGCCCGGACATGGATCCGCTGCGGTCGAGGACGAAGATGAGTTCAGTGAGATCGTTTGCCATGATGGCACCTTCCTTTCGCGGTCGTTTCCCGAGTGCGACCCCACTATAGGCGGCAACGCTTTCGTGATGGTCGCCTGGCAAGCGACATCGAACGGGCCACGCGCTGCTATACTGGCCTCGACACGAAAGGAGTCCGGCATGCTCAGTCCCAAGCTCATAGAAGACCTGAAAGCCTACGTTGCGGATAAGGGCCGCGGCAGGCGCGTGGAGCGCAAGCTCGCGAAGGCCTGGCCGCAGGAGAGCGGCGGCGGAGCCGGCAGGAAGTTCGATGTCGCAGAAGACACCCTTCGCGAACTCTCGGCCGCTGAAGTAGAGGATTCCGCGTTCGACGCAGCGGAATCCGGGTACATGGGGTTCGCCTCGCACGCCGCACCTTCGGGAGCGGCTCGTCAGGCGAACAAGACCGCCATGCCATCCTATGCGGCACCAACGAGCGCAGCAGGCAAAGGCAGCACCAAGAGCAAGCTGGAGGCGTACATCGATCAGCGCCGCAAGCCGGCGTTCAGCACGCGTTTGATGGCGCTTATCGACCGCAAGGGTCTGGTGGACAGCGAGGTGTACAAGAAGGCGGGCATCGACAGACGTCACTTCTCCAAGATGCGCGCGGCGAGCTATCACCCAAGCAAGAACACGGTGTTGGCGCTCTGTCTGGCGCTCGAGCTCAATCTGGACGAGGCGAAGGACCTGCTGGGTAGCGCAGGCTACACGCTCTCGAACAGCGACCTGAGCGACCTCGTGCTCTCGTTCTGCTTCGAACGTCGCATCTTCGATCTTTTCGACGTGAACCAGGCGCTGGCGTCCTTCGACCTCAAGCCGCTGGGCGTGCTCGCGTAGGGTGCCGCTCTCGACCTCAAGCCCCTGGGCGTGCTTGCGTAGCTTGCCGTCACAGCGTTTACTCGGTTTACTCCGACTCGGTTTAGTCCGAGTAAAGATTGACGCTCCCTCCAGCTCATGCTACCATCTGATCGAACACATCGACGGAAGGACTCATGATGCCATTCTGGGGACGAGATAACGAGCTGAAACGCCTGGAAACCTTCTTCGCACAAGATGCGCAAGCCGTTGCGCTCGTATACGGTCGACGCAGAGTGGGCAAGAGCGAGCTGCTCAAACAGTCCCTGCGTAGCTTGGAAATCCCGGCGATCTATTATGAGTGCAAGCGCACCACCGAGCTGAACAACCTGGCTTCCCTTTCCGCACTCGCCTCAGACATCCTGGGTTTCCCGCCGCTGGCATTCGCTTCGATCGAAGACCTGCTGGGGTTCCTGTTCGAGCAGGCAATATCCCGCTCGCTCGTCTTGGTGCTCGATGAGTACCCGTTCTTGCGTGAGGCGGTGGGTGGCCTCGACAGCATCCTCCAATCGATCATCGACCGCAACATGCACGATTCGCACATGAAGCTCGTCCTCTGCGGGTCATACATCAACGTGATGAAGTCCCTCCTCGAAGAGGAGAACCCTCTTTACGGGCGCATCGACCTCACCATCAACCTGTGCCCCATGAACTACCGCGACTCCGCATCGTTCTATCCTTCCTTCTCGCTCGAGGATTGCGTGCGTCTCTACAGCGTATTCGGGGGCATCCCCTACTACAACAGGCTCATCTCCGCGGATAAGAGCGTCCGCCAGAACATCATCGACCTGATCGCATCACCCGGTGCACGCCTCGAGAACGAAGTGCCCATGTACCTCGCTTCCCAATTGAGGCGGATCGCCAACGCGAACGAAGTGCTCGAGACCATCGCGATGGGTGCTGTCCACTTCAGCGACATCCTCTCGCAGTCGCATGTATCGAGCAGCCCGGCACTCGCCGACACGCTCGAGCGCTTGATAGGCATGGAACTCGTTGAGAAGGTCGCCCCCATCAACGACCCCAACAACCGCAAGAAGATCCGATACCGCATAAGCGACAACATGACCCTCTTCTATTACCGCTACGTCTTCCGATACGCATCCCAGTTGAGCGTGATGGCAGCCGACACCTTCTATGATCAGTAACTCGACCGCGATTTCGAGGAGTCGTACGTACCGGAGAGCTTCGAACGCATCTGCACGCAATTCCTCATCACACAGAACCGCTCGGGCGCGTTGGAGGAACCCTTCCACAGTATTGGTCGCTATTGGTACGACCTCCCCGCCCAACACAGGAACGGGGAGTTCGATATCGTGGCACAAGGCCGGGAAGGATACGTGTTCTACGAGGTCAAATTCCGCCGTTCACCCATCACACGGACGATGATCCTCGACGAGATCGCACAAGCCGATGCAGCCGGCTTGGATTGCAAGGCTTACGGATTCTTCTCACGCTCCGGCTTCGAGGACTTCGATGAGCCTGAAGTGATGAAGTTCAGCTTGCCCGATCTATACGGATAAGCGCTGTCGACTGAGAAGCAACGCCGC
>JAFRFV010000095.1 GCA_017434185.1 Coriobacteriales bacterium | reverse complement strand
CCGGTGCCCACATCGTGGCCGAGGTGCCCGAGGGTTCCAAGATGGGCATGAACGAGGTCTCCCTGGAGAACGTCATCGCTTGGGATCCCGATGTCATCATCGCCTGGAACCAGGAGATCCGCGGCGGTGCCGAGAACATCATCCGCACCGATCCCAACTGGGCCTCCATCAAGGCCGTCAAGGATGGTCGTGTCTACACCATGCCCAACCAGCCCTTCGCCTGGTGCGACCGCCCCGGCGCCGTCAACCGCATCCTGGGCGTGCAGTGGATCGCCAACGTGCTGTATCCGCAGCTCTACGATGTCGACATGGTGCAGGTGGCCAAGGAGTTCTTCGACCTGTTCCTGGACGTGCAGGCCAGCGACGCGCAGATCAAGCAGCTGCTGGGCAACTCCTACACCAAGTAGGATAAGCGCTCCTTCATAGCCTCTGAAAGCAGCAGGCGCACCCGTGTGGGTGCGCCTGTGTCGTTGCTTCCGCCAAACAGAGCCTGGGATGCGCAGCGCTTATCCCTCTTCAGGTGGGTCCGGCTGGTATTCGAGCACGTCCCCGGGCTGGCAGTCCAATGCCTTGCAGATCGCGCTCAGGGTGGAGAAGCGGATGGCACTCACCTTGCCGGTCTTGATCTTGGACAGGTTCACGTTGGAGATTCCCACGTGTTCGGCCAACTCGTTCAGGGACATCTTGCGGTCGGCCATCATGCGATCGAGTCTCAGGATGATCATGGCAGCCTCGCTTCCCTAGAGGGTCTCGTCGGATTCGGTCTGCAGCGTCGCGCCGTATTCGAAGATGGCCATGAGAGCCCACATGGTGAGCGCCACGATCACCGCACCCAACACGCTGTTGGGCAGCATGATGATGGTGAGCAGGATGGCGACGATGCGCATGTTCTTGACGACGTCGCTGCTGAACGGTGTCTCGCCGGTGCCGATCAGGTCGAAGGTCTTGCGGATGTAGCGCATCAGCGCGATCAGCAGGCCAAGGGTGATGCTGGTCAGGACGGCGATGGCGACCAGGAGGGCGAGGGGACCGATGTCGACGGGCAAGTTGGTGAACACCTTGAAACCGCCCAAGCCGAAGCCGTAGTTGATTTCCTCGAGCACGGCTTCGTCCAGAGCATCGGCGCCGGCGAATCCGGCGAAGACGACGGCCGCCCAGGTGACGACCACGCCGATCCAAGCGAATATCTCGACGATGTGGGCGATGTCGGAGATGGGCTTGCTGGCGCTGCGGATCCTCTCGAGTTGTTCCTGCTTGTCCATGATGACTCCTTGATAGGGGATGTGTGTGCGGTGCCGTGCCATGACAAGGCATATACTACGCCACTTTTATCGGGAGTCAAGAACTTTTTAATGTTTTTCGATAAATTTTATTCGTTTCGCGTTTCTGGGGATAAGCGCTTAGAAGAGCGCCCATACGAAGGCGATGATGAGACCGGGCAACATGTTGGCCACGCGGATCTGCTTCTCGCGCAGCAGGTTCAGGCCTACGCAGAAGATCATGATCGAGCCCACGAGCGAGATGTTGAGCATACCGGCGTCGCTCATGTAGGGCGCCAGGAGCGCAGCGAGCAGGGTGACGCCGCCCTGCAGGATGCCCACGGGGATGGCACTGAACGCGCAGCCCTTGCCCAAGCTGGCGGTCATGGCGGCGATGATGATCAGGTCGAGCACGGCCTTCGCGGCAAGGATGCTGTAGTCGCCGGCGATGCCGTCCTGGATGGAGCCCACGATGGCCATGGCACCCACGCATACGGTCAGGCTCGCGGTGACGAAGGCGTTGGTGAAGCCGGCATCACCACTGTTGCCGGACTTGTGCTTGAGCCACTCACCAAAGCGCTCGATACCGTCCTGAAGGTGGCAGAGCTCGCCCACGAGCGCGCCGCCGATGATGCTGATG
>JAFRFV010000001.1 GCA_017434185.1 Coriobacteriales bacterium | reverse complement strand
TCTGAAACTCGAAGCGACGATGCGGCAAGATGATTGCGTGGAAATCATCAGAAAGCTGTTTTTGCACCAAGATGAACGAGTGAGAGTGCAAGCAGCTGGCATGTGCATCAAGCAGAATAATGCGCTCAAGGATGAGGCGAAGGCGGTTCTTAGAGAAGTGATTGATTCTCAAGATGCCGATAGAACTGTTAAGTTCAGCGCTGAGATGTTTTTGGAGATTGACGATCCGACTTCGACATTCTATGGATGGTAGTTGCGAGCTATTCAGTGCTCCTTCAGCTGGGAGCGCTGTTTCACAGCGGCGCAAACGTCGTTCGCCTTTTGACGAAAAAGGTATATCGACCCTTTCTCGAACTGGAATATACTGCTAGAATCTTGGAGAAACTATGGATTCCAAGTCCATCTAGCGCAGAAAATGCAGCATGTGGGGAGTGGGCGGACTTCCCATAAAGGAAAGGAGTGCCAATGGATGGATACGATGTCATGAGCCTGCTGGACGAGCTGGGTGCTCTCATCGAGGGCTCCAAGTCCGTTCTGGGCAACAATCAGAAGCGTCAAGTCGATATCAATCAGGCTCTTGGCCTGTTGGATGAGATCCGCGAAGCCTTCCCGGCTGAGTTCCGCGAGGCCCGCATCATCGTCAAGGATCGCCAGGGCATGATCGAGGCCGCCGAGGCCGAGGCCAACCGCATCATCGCGGATGCCGAGGAGCGCGCTGAGCTCATCGTGAGCGAGCAGGAAGTGGTCCGTCGTGCCCAGCTCCGTGCCGAGGAGATCCTGCGTGAAGCCACCGAGCGCGAGCACGATCTGCGCATCGGCGCCGAGGAGTATGCGGATCAGATCCTGGCCGGTCTCGAGGAGCAGCTGGGCAAGCTGTCCAACAACGTCTCCCGTTGCCGCGATCGCCTGAACAACAAGATCCCCCGCTAGCCATGGACGAACTGATCGTACGGATCCTTCCCGAACTCGATGAGGCCGGGACGGTTAAACACGTCCAAGGCGAGTTGGATCTTCCCGCATATGAAAGCGGTAGGGGCGAGTTCCGTCTGCTCGACGGGCTCAGCTACGATGCCTATCTGTCTCATACCGGCGACTCCATCCTCCTGACGGGCACTATCAAGGGACGGGCGATGGGCTCCTGTGACCGTTGCCTTGAGGATGCCGTCTTCGACATAGACGGTGAGCTCGAGGGCCTGTACTTCATCAGGACCGACAGCCCCCTGATGCAGGACATGGAGGAGGATGAGTACGAGATCATCGGTGATTCGGATGTGATCGACCTCACGAACGCTGTTCTCGCTTCGCTGGCCTTCGAGACGCCCTTCGTGCTTCTGTGCAGTGAGGATTGCAAGGGTCTCTGCCCACATTGCGGCAGCAATCTGAACGAGGGGGATTGCGGTTGCGCCCAGGATCATGTCGACCCCTTGAACCCATTCGCCGCGCTGAAGGGCCTCAAGTTCGATTGATTCGCCGTCCGCCGGCCTGTACGGGGAATGTGACTGGATATCACTAGGCATCCAACGAGCTTGGTGATAGAATCTGCGTCCGTGCGAAATCACAAGGTTTCATGGACACGCGAAGAGCGTCCATAATGGGAAAGGTTAAGGACAATGGCAGTACCTAAGAGGAAAACGGGTCGTGCGAGGACCAATGCCCGCCGTTCCGCCAACGATAAGATGAGCGCCCCCGCTCGTTCTGTCTGCCCGCAGTGCGGCGCCCCCAAGCTCCCGCATCACATCTGTGGCAATTGCGGCTACTATCGCGAGCGCGAGATCATCGAGACCGAGTAACAGCGGTCCGAATCACGAAGATCGTATGACCAGGAACCGGTTCCCCAGCAGGGTGCCGGTTTCTTTTCTGAACAGGGGGTAGGAGCATGGAAGAAGTCATCATCAGCGTCGATGCATTGGGCGGTGACAACGCTCCCCAGGTCGTGCTGGACGGCGTCGTCATGGCTCTCGAACAGGATCCCGCTCTGAAGGTCCTCCTTGTGGGCCCCGCTGATGTGGTCGAGCCCTTCGCGAGCGCCCACGAGCGTGTGGAGGCCGTTGTCGCGACGCAGTCCATCGACATGGGCGAGCACCCCGCAACCGCCGTGCGCACCAAGCGCGACTCATCCATCGTGGTGGGTTGCAAGTTGGTCAAGGACGGCCGTGCGCAAGGTTTCTTCAGTGCCGGCTCCACCGGGGCCTGCCTGACTGCCGCAACCTTGGTCATGGGTCGTATCAAGGGTATCAAGCGCCCTGCTCTGGCCACGGTCCTGCCCGCTCCCGAGCACCCGGTCGTGCTCACCGACGTGGGCGCCAATGCGGATTGCAAGCCCGAATACCTGCTGCAGTTCGGCCAGATGGGTGCCGTCTACGCGCGCATCATGCTGGGATACGAGCAGCCGCGTATCGCCCTGCTCAACATCGGCTCTGAGGACACCAAGGGTTCTCAGTTCGCCCAGGAGACCTTCTCCCTCATGAAGGAGCAGCTGACCGGATTCGTGGGCAATGCCGAGGGCAATGACCTTCTCCGTGGTGGCCACGATGTCTTTGTGACCGACGGTTTCACCGGCAATGTGGTGCTAAAGTCGCTCGAAGGCGCCTTCAAGATGATCATGGATTCACTCAAGGGCATCATGATGGCCAAGACGAGCACGAAGCTCGCCGGTGCACTGCTCAAGCCCCAGCTCAGGGAATTCAAGCACAGCGTCGACCCCGATGCCTACGGTGGAGCTCCTCTCCTGGGCGTGAAGGGCGTGTGCATCATCGGTCATGGTTCCAGCAAGCCCAAGGCGATCGCCAGCGGAATCGCCGCCACCGCCAAGGCCGTCCGCATGGATATGGTTTCCTTGATCGAATCACAGGTATCCTAGTTGTAAGTCACGGACCCATGGTCTAAGATGGGGCCGAGTCAAGGCCTTCGGGCCGACATCCAGTATCGAAGGAGTTGCCAAATGGATCGTGCTGCCAGTCTTGAGAAGATGAGGGAAGTCGTCGTCGATCAGTTGGGTATCGATGCCGCTGCCATCACGGAGGAAGCCACCTTCGTCGAGGATCTGGGCGCTGATTCCCTCGATCTCCTGCAACTCATGATGGCTCTTGAGTCCGAATTCGACATCCAGATTCCCGACGAGGCGTTCGAGAACGTTCGCAGCGTTGGTGACGTCCTCGACCTGGTGGAGAAGCTGGAAGCATAGTGCGACAGCCGTGTCCTACTTGGTCACACATGAGGAGATAGCATCCAAGGTCGCTCTCGCCGAGGGCATCTTGGGTCATTCCTTCGCGGATAAGAGCATCATCGCACATGCTCTCATCCATCCATCGGCTTTGGAAGACGCTCCCGTCGAACAGGGATACGAACGCCTCGAGTTCCTTGGCGACTCGATCGTTGGTGCCGTCATCGCATACGAGATCTATCGTCGCTTCCCCCACATGGATGAGGGAGGCATGACACGCATCAAGGTCTCACTCGTTTCCGGAAGCACTCTGGCGCAGGTTGCGGATGGTCTGGGCCTCGCTCCCTGCATCGTCTTCGGCGGAAGCGAGACCGGTACCGGCAAGCGTGGCTTGCACAGTGCGCTCGAGAATGTCTACGAGGCGGTCGTCGCCGCCCTGTTCCTGGATGCCGGGCTGGATGTGGCCCGCGCCTTCGTTCTGGACACGCTCGGCCCCCTGGTTTCCGAGGACTTCGCCAAGGAGCCCGAGAATCCCAAGTCGCAACTTCAGGAACTGCTACAGGCCCACCGCGTCGCACCGGCTTATTCGATCATCGATACCGCTGGCCCGCCCCATGACCGCCTCTTCACCGCGCAGGTGCGCTGCGGCGAGGTTGCGCTGGGGGAGGGAACGGGCAAGAGCAAGAAGGATGCCGAAGCATCCGCAGCCGCTCAGGCTCTGCAGAACATCGCGAACAAGGGCATCGGCTGGATCTTCAAGAGCTGAGATACCCGTCCATCCCGAACCCATCATATCTCCCGAGTCCAGAGGGCTTATCCCCGTAGTCGCTATGTTAGAATTCTAATTTGGCATATTGTTGTTCGAACGTAGCAGCGAGAGGGACGATACGTGTATCTCAAATCTCTGGTCCTGAAGGGCTTCAAATCCTTCGCCGACCGCTCAGTCTTGACACTGGAGCCCGGCATCACCGTGATCGTGGGCCCCAATGGCTCCGGCAAATCGAATATCTCCGATGCCATCCTGTGGGTCCTGGGTGAGCAGAGCGTCAAGCAGCTGCGTGGACAGTCCATGGAGGACGTGATCTTCTCCGGCTCCTCCGCCCGCCAGGCCGTGGGCGTCGCCGAGGTCGACTTGGTGCTGGACAACTCCGATGGCACCCTGCCCCTTGATTTCCAGGAGGTCTGCATCACCCGTCGCATGTATCGCAACAGCGAGAGTGAGTATCTGATCAACGGCTCACCCTGTCTTCTGCGCGATGTGCTCGATATCCTGCATGACACCGGTTTGGGACGCGATACCCAGTCCATCATCTCCCAGGGGAGCCTGGGTTCCGTCCTTCAGTCCAAGCCCGAAGACCGTCGTGCCCTCATCGAGGAGGCGGCGGGAACCCTCAAGCACAAGAAGCGTAAGGAGCGTGCCAATCGCAAGCTCGTCGCCATGGATGCGCATCTTACCCGCGTGACGGACCTGCTCGCTGAGATGGATCGCCAACTCCGTCCGCTCGAGCGGCTAGCGAGCAAGGCGCGCCAGTACAAGGAGCTCTCTGCCGAACTCAAGGACCTGCATCTCCAGCTCGCGGTCGACGATTTGCGCAGCTTGGAGGCCATCTGGCGCGACATCGAGAAGCGCGACAAGGAGCTCGCCGCCGAGGTCGAACTCGCCCGCTATCGTTACGCAGAGAAGGAGCGCGAACTCAACCGTCTCCAGCGTATGCTCGAGGAGAAGGGCCTCTTCGTTGGTGACCTCGCCGAGCAGAGGCGTCGTTGCCAGTCGGTCCTGGAGCGTCTGGATGCCAACATGCTCCTTTTGGAGGAGAAGGGCCGCAACATGATCAATCGGACCTCCGACCTCCGTGGCAAGATCTATCGCGCGCAGTCGCGTCTGGAGATCGCCCGCAAGGAGCTGGAGGATCATCGCAGCGAGCGTGAGACCTGCACCGCCACACTGCGTACTCGTTCGAAGGAACTCGCGGAGCTGGGCCGCCAGAGCGAGGCCATCCGCAAGGCGCGTGCCTCCGCCGATCAGGAGTTCAGCCGTCAGTCCGCCGACCTGCGTGGAAAGCAGCGTGCCGTCGAGGATTGTCGTGTCAAGATGGAGAAGGCGCGCAATGCCCTTTCCTCCAGCGACTTCGAAGCCGAGATGCTGCGCAAGCGCCTCGAACAGCTCGAACAGCAGCAGAGCGTTACCCAGGGCATCCTCTCCGCACGTCGTTCACGCCTTGAGACCCTCGAAGCGGAATTGGATAAGAACCGCCGCGAGAGCGAGCAGGCGCGCTTCGATATCGACAAGTTCGTGCGTCTGCTTGAGATGAAGCAGGCCAATCTCAACACCGCCCGCGACACCCATGCTGCCATCCGTGCTTCGCTCAAGGGCTTGGAAGAGGTCGATCGTGCCTTCGAGAACGCGAGCCCGGCACTCACCTGGCTTCTCGCCCATGAGCGTGACTTCAAGGCGAGCCTGCGTCCCATCAGTGACCTGTTCCGCACCAGCGCCCAGTTCGAGACCCTGGTCGAGCGGCTCCTGGGGGCAGACATCTTCGGACCGATGGTGGATGACTCCGCTGTCGCAGCCCGGATGGCCGAACAACTCCTCGACCAGGTTGGTGGCAATGGCGAGATCTCGCTGCTTCCGCTCGCAGGTTCCCGCTCCACCGTCACCAAACGTCCGCGTGTTGGCATGCGCCTGCTCGATATGCTCGAGTACGAGCCCGCCTACACCGCCGCAGCTGAAGCGCTGCTGGGCGACATCTACATCGTCGATAGCATCCATGATGCCGTCGCGGCCAACGCTGTGGATCACAGCGGTGTCCGATTCGCCACCATGGAGGGCGTCGTCGTGTGGCCCAACGGCAAGATCACCATGGGCACCCAGACCAACGACATCGAAGGTGTTCTGGCACGCCGCCGCAAGATGGATGACCTCAACGAGGAGCTCTTATCCGCCACTTCCGCTCTCACGGACGCCGAACTGGCCGTGAGCGATTCGGAGACCACGCTCACCATGGCGCAGCAGGAGGATTTCGAACTCTCCACCACTATCGCCCAGCTTCAGGGCGAGAGTGACTCACTGCGTGAGGAGGTGGGACGCCTCGAGCAGACCATCACCTCCGGTCTGGGTGAGCGCAGTGACATCGAACGTCAGCTCGCCGACATCGCCGCCCGCAACCTGGCTTCCCAGCCTCTGATTGGCGAGATGGAGCAGCGTATC
>JAFRFV010000094.1 GCA_017434185.1 Coriobacteriales bacterium | reverse complement strand
GTCCGTGATCACAACGTCGGCACCACGCACAGCCTCAACGGGGTCGTTGCCGATCTTGATGACGGCACCGGTTTCCGCAGCCAGCTCGCGGCATTCCTCCACCAGCTCCGGGTCGCAGGTGTAGTCCGGCGGCGTGGCCACACGGATCTCAAAGCCCGCCATCGCGGCGCCCTCCAGGTACGTGTTGGCCATGTTGTTACCGTCGCCCACGTAAGCCATCTTGATGCCCTCCAGGCTGCCCTTGTGCTCCTGGATGGTGAGCAGGTCGGCCAGCACCTGGCAGGGATGGAACATGTCGGTGAGGGCGTTCACGATGGGGATGCTCGCCCAATCGGCCAGTTCCTCCACCTTCTCCTGCTCGAAGGTGCGGATCACGATGGCATCCACGAAGCGCTCCAGCACGAGCGTGGTATCCTGGATGGTCTCACCACGCGAGAAAGCGGAGTTGCCATCGTTCATGATGATGGGATGGGCACCCAGACGATGGCAGGCAACATCGAAGGAGGTGCGGGTACGCATACTGGGCTTCTCCAGGATGATGGCCACGGACTTACCCGCCAACGGCGCTTCGTGCTTGCCGGCCTTCCAAGCGGCCTTCTGCACCTTGGCCACGTCGAGCACGAGCTTCATCTCGGCCGGGCTCATGTCCATCAAGCGCAGGATGGAGCGTCCGGAGAGCGTGTTGCCGCATCCGGGGCATCCATCGATCTGCAGTTCGATCTCTTGGGTCATTCTCGTATCACCTATCGTTCGTTTTGGATAAAAACGGCCTTATATCGATGAATCCAGATTCTATCGCGTTTCGCTAACGACGAAGCGTGCATTTTATGCAGAATCCGTGTGCGGACTCAGGCTTTGGTGATAAGCGCTGCCAAACGCTCGATCATCACATCCACGTCATCCTTGCTGCAGATGAGCGGCGGCAGGAAGCGCAGGGTGTGCGGACCGGTCGCGTTGAGCGCCAGACCCACGCCGATACCGTCGTTCACCAGCTGCGGCGCGATCTCCAGGTCCAAGTCGAGACCCCACATGAGACCCTTGCCACGCGTCTCGACAGCATGGGGCAGACCGGCGAGCTTCTGCTGCAGGTAGGGGCCCACCTCATTCACGTTGGCTTCGATGCCCTCGGTCTCCATGACCTCGAGTGTGGCGAGCGCCGCGGCGCAGGCGAGTAGGCTGCCACCGAAGGTGGTGCCGTGCATACCGGGCTTCAGCGCGTCGGCCACAGGGCCGGTGGCAGCGAAGGCTGCAGCGGGAACGCCATCGGCGACGCCCGTGGCGATGGTCACGATATCGGGCACGATGCCATAGTGTTGGAAGCTGAAAGGTTTACCAGTACGGTAAAGACCTGTCTGCACCTCGTCGCAGATGAGCAGGATGCCACGCTCCTTGCACAACGCCGCGACCTCCTGCAGGTAGGCTTCCTCGACCGGCCAGACGCCGCTCTCACCCTGGATGCACTCGAGCATGAAGGCGGCCACACTGGGGCCGTCGGGACCGTCGATGTAGGCCTTGAAAGCCTCGATGTCGTTGAGCGGCACATAGGCGAAGCCGGGCACGGAGGGCAGGAAGTCCTTGTGGAAGCGTTCCTGGCCCGTGGCCTGCAGCGTCGCGAGCGTACGGCCATGGAAGGAACGGATGGTGCAGAGCACGGTGGTGGCGCCGTCGCGATGCAGACGACCCCAGAGGCGCGCCAGCTTGATGGCGCCCTCGTTCGCCTCCGCGCCACTGTTGGCGAAGAAGAGCTTCCAAGCGTCGTTGCCCTGCTCACGCCCCAGCAGGCCGGCGAGCTTCTTTGCCAGCTCACCGCGCTTCTGCGTGTAGAACAGGTTGCTGGCGTGCATCAACGTGCCCGCTTGCTCCTGCACGGCCGCGACCACCTTGGGATGGCAATGGCCCACGCTGATGACGCCGATGCCGGCGATCCAATCCAGGAAGTCCCTGCCCTCATCATCCCACAGGTGCATGCCCTCGCCGCGCACGAACTGCACGGGGGCACGACCATACGTATGCATCATGTACTGGGATTCGAGATCCATCATCTCTTTCAGTTGTTCGCCCATCTTCGTCTCCCCCTATTCGTTGCTGAGCCAAGACCATTTTGATTGTTCTTAAGCATAAGAAGGTTTATTGAATCACTTTTCAAAGAAAAT
>JAFRFV010000093.1 GCA_017434185.1 Coriobacteriales bacterium | reverse complement strand
GGGCACCGTTCTTCAAGGTGACCTTGGAGCCGGCCTCGAAGTGGAAGGCCTGGGTCACAGAGCCGGTGGAGCCGACCAGGTCGCCATCGATGTCATAGGTCAGACCGTTGAAGTCGATGGTGATGTCCTTGGTGACGGGGGCCTTGATCTGGACACCGTTGCCCTTGATGACGCGATCGGTGGCAGCCTCGGGCAGAAGCGTGATGGTGTCGCCGGCCTGAGCGGCATCGACGGCATCCTGCAGGGTGGCGAAGTGGGTGTCGCCAATCCTGGCAACAGCAGTATCCCACTTGGCAGTCAGGGTGAGATCGCCGGTGATGGGAGTGCTGAAATCGAATGCAGTGCTGGCTTCGGGAGCGAACCAGCCGGCGAAGACGAAGCCTTCCGCAGTGGGGGCCGTGGGTTGGGTGGCGGTAGTGCCCGCACCGATGACCTGGGCAGCGGGAACCTCGCCCTTATCCGTCACGAAGGTGACGGTGACGGTGACGGCAAGCTTGTAGCCCTGGCCGTCAGCAACCCAGACCTCGTTGGCAGGAGTGGTGATCGTGTTGCTGGTGGAGATGACGGAGGCGAGCTCGTTACCCTCGGTCGCATAGGCGGCGATACCACTTGCATTGGCGGAGCTGATGGTGCCGCCGGTGATGTTGGCGGTGGGGGCACCATTGGGATAAGCGCAGTTCTCCACGACCACAGCGTCGCCCGTGGCGTAGGCGCCGTTGCCGTAGAAGCTGTAGTCGACTGCCGCACCATTGCCGGTGACGGTACCGCCGGAGATGTTGAGCGCACCGGACTTGGTGTAGATGGCCGTGGCACCGGTGATGGTACCGCCAGTGACGTTCACGTTACCGGAGGGCTGGTAGATGGCGATGTCATCGGTGGAGGTGACGGTGGCACCCTCGTGGATGTTGATGATGGCACCGGACATGTCCGTGCCGTTGGTCGCGATGGCGGCGTCACCACTGTTGGTGATGGTGCCATACACGTTCAGAGTCGGGGTCTTGCAGCCGGTCTCGCCAGCCACGCCATCGCCCCAGACGACGACCTCACCGTTGACGGTAGCGTCGGCCGCCAGGTTGACGGTGGAGGCGTCGTAGGCGTTGAGGAAACCGGTGATGGTGCCGCCCTGGACGGTGAGATCACCGTTCCAAGCGCTCAGGGTGCCAGTGAGGGTCTTACCGTTCAGATCGAGCGTAACGGCACCGGTGCCAGCGTAGTTCGCATCCTGCGTGGCGTCGGCCAGCAAAGTGACGGTGTCGCCATCCTGGGCAGCATCGAGGGCGGCTTGCAGGCTGGCGAACTGCTGGTCGCCGATCTTGGCGACGGGATCCGTCCAAGTGGCTACGAGAGTGATATCGCCATTGACAGCAGAGTTGAAGTCATAGGGCGCTCCGTTGAGCGTCCAACCGGCGAAGACCATGCCTTCCTTGCTGGGAGCAGTGGGCTCGGTGAGCTTCTGGCCAGCGGGAACACCAACAGGAGCGACTGCAGTGCCACCGGCGCTATCGAAGGTGACAGTGAAACCGAGAACCACTGTGAAGGTGCCATCGGCGTTAGCGGCAGGCACATAGCCTTCGGCGCAGCATGCCTGATCAGGCTTCACGCTGTAGGTGCCACCGGAGATGAAGCCGGTCAGAGTCTCGCTCCAAGTGCCAACCCAAGAATCGAAGGTACCGCCACTGATCGAGACATCGCTCGGACCAGCAGCAGCGAAGCCAATATATCCGATGAACGTGCCGTCGGAGATGTTGACCGAACTGTCGCCACTTCCGTTGCTGTAGAGAGCGTACATACCGGCGATGGTGCCACCGGAGATGGTGACGTCGGCGTTCGTTCCGTACATCACCTGGATACCCATGTAGCTGCAGTCGGTATCACTGTTGTAGTGGCCGATCGTGCCACCGGTGACCGTGACCGAACCGCCGTTGTTGTAGAACATGCGGATGGCGGAAGCCTTCTTGGCGTCGACCGTTCCGCCGTTGATGGTGACCTTGCCAGAGCCATAGTTGTCGATGGCATAGGCAGCGCTACCGGAGCTCGCGTTGTACAGCGTTCCGCCATTGACGACCAGCGTGCCCTCGTTGTGGATCAGGTTGCTGGCATAACTTCCGGAATAGTCATCGGAGCCATCCCAAGTCCAAGTGGGATCCGCTCCACCGATCAACTTGCCGTTGCCGGCGCTATCGTTGATGGTGAGGGTGCCCAGGTTCCTGATAAGCGCCGAGGTGCCGGACTCCGCGCAACTGCCGACCACCGTATGGCCGTTCAAGTCAAGGGTGATACTCTTCCCTGCGGTCACAGTCAGCGCATAGCCGGTGACGTCGATGTTCTCGTCGGAGAGCATCGTGATGGTGTCGCCACCCTGAGCGGCCGCGAAGGCATCTACAAGGTTGGTGTATTGCTGGTCGCCAATCTGGGCGACGTAGGTAGTAACAGGCGTGGTCTCATCGACAACGTTCCCGCTCGCATCGATGACCTTGCCCTCGGCAAGGATGTCGGTGTCGACACTGGAAGCTCCGGTCAGCTTACCGCCGGAAACGAAGCCGGTGATGGGAGCTTCGTTGGCGTCAGAGGCAGGATCATTCCATGCAACAGAGGCGATGGCCACATTGTTCTGGGAACTGAAGGTGCCGCCCTGGATGTTGGCCTCCGGCGCGCCACCGGGATAGTTGCAGTTCTCGATGACGACCGCTTCGCCAGTCGAGAGGGCGCCGTTACCGTTGTGGTTGAAGTCCACCTTGGCGCCAGTGCCAGTGACGGAAACGGTCGAGTTGTTGGGTACGACCAACATGCCACTCTTCACATAGACGCCGGTACCGCCGGTGATGGTGCCGCCGTTCAAGGTGAGCGTTCCGGCACCGGGCTTGTAGATGGCGATATCACTTTGGGAGGTGATGGTACCGTCATTGATGGTCATGGTCACAGCGTTGCCGGCGTTACCGTTATCGGAGATGGCGACTGAATCCGGTCCCGTCGCTTGTATGGTGCCGCCATTCACAACGAGAGTGCAGGTTTCGAACACTGCAACAGTGAACGAACCCGTTCCCGTTGTCGTCAGCGTACCGTCGTTGATGGTGACCGTGCCGCTTCCCGACGCATAGATTGCGGAACCACCGTCGACACCGCTCAGAAGAGTTCCGGACTCGAGCACGAAGCTCGCACCGCTCTCAACATAGACAGGATACTTGGAGGTGACCTTACCACCACCAGAGCTATCCTTGACAGTCAAGGTGACGCCGGAGCCCATCGGGTTCAGAAGCGCGTTGCCATTGCGGCTGAGCGTCTTCCCAGCGAGATCGATGGTCAGCGTCTTGGTGATCTCGACATAGGAATCGACGGCGATATCGTCCAGCAACTTGATGGTGTCGCCGCTGTTGGCTGCTGCAACAGCATCTGCAAGACTCGTGTATTGCTGGTCGCCGATCTGAGCGACATACACTGCCCTGTCGCCGGGCACAGGCTCCGGCTTGGGCTCATCACCACCGGTGATGTTGTCTGTACCGTTCTCGTCGATGGTGATGTTGCCGGTGTCGTTGTCATCGACAGGGATGATGTCGCTCGTGGTGCCCGTGCTGCTCGCGCCGGCGGGCTCATCCACGGGGCTCTCGGGTTCATCCCCTTCAGCGGGACCTGAGCTATCGCCGGAGCCGACACCTTCATCTCCACCCGAGCCGGAATCGCCACCTGTAGTGACGTCACTCCCCTGCTGGGAATCCTGTTCGATCACCTGCTCGATGGGTGCGGGACCGTCGACCCCGTCGCCCCCGTCGCCAGCGAACGCATAGAGCGGGCACATGCACAATGCCAGCGCGAAAGCGCTGATACTGCGCACCACCTTCTGCGTTACTCGCCAGGCTTGCTTGCTTGCTGAAACCTTCTTGGGTTTCAACTCAGCGTCTTGCTTCTTCGCCATCAGCCACCACCTATCTCTTGCCGGTAAACGCGAAAAGACCCGAATGGGCCTAGTCGTTGATTTCCTCATTCTAACTCACGGAGATGGTTTTGTGACGAAATGTCTTGCGATATTTTATAGCACAAGATTTGTACTTTATTTTATTCAGCGCACATAACGCATAATTATGGGCACAAAATGTAGTTGACCCCCCCCCCCCGAGGATACCAACATCTTGTTGTGATGCGTATGTGGGATGGATTCGCGCTTTACGTGCCTACATGCGCACGCGTGTCGTCTTTCCGCACTTGGGGCAGGTGAGCAGGATGGTAGCGCCTTCCTGGTAGAGATAGCGCAATTGCGTGCCGCAGTCGGACGTTCCACAGGTGCAGGTACGGTATTCCACGGTGCTGGCGGTATGGGGAACCTCCTTGACCGTGGGCTCCTTGGCGGGAATCTGGACCCAGGGTACATAGCGCTTGAGCAGGACCTCCAGGATGGTCTCCCCCAACCCCTTCTGCTTGTCGCCTTCAGGCTGTGGGTCCTGCCATTGATCCTGCGTGTTGACCGCCGGCCCGGCCTCGCCCGCAGCACCCGCGACACCCGCGGCACCCGCAGCGGCCGCGACTCCCCCGGCACCCGCAGCACGAGCCCCCAACAAAGAACGCGGCAGGCGTCCACTGGTCACCAGCACGAAGCTCGCCACCAGGGTGAGCAGCAGCGCGATGATGAGCGGCGCGAAGAAATACAGAGTGAAGGTGCCCGTGATCTTGGCGTCCACCAGATGCCCCCGCACGATACGCACGATGCATTCCGTCAGCGCGATCGCGGCCAGAGGCGCGATCAGTTTGAAGCATCCCTTGAAGCAAGCAGCCAGCTGCATGACCTGCGTCTTGAGGTCGAGCTGCGCACCGGTGCGTCGCAGGAACACCGCACCGCCAATCACCAGCGCGAGCACACAACACAGCAGCAGCGCCCAGATCACACTGTGCAGTGCGAGGTCGTGGAAGGCGTAGACCATGGCTCCCAGCACGATGGTGCCCGCGATGCACCAGATGAGCCACAAATCATCCGTGGGCCCCTTCTTGGGGTCCGTCGCATCGCTGCTGCGTGGGTTCTCGAATGCGTTGCCCATGTTCACTCCAGTGCCGGGATACTGAACACGTCCCCAGCCCACGAGGGGGCCGGGGACGTGCGTATGTGGCTTGACCTGCGCTTAGAAGTTCTCAGCGGAGATCTCGAAGAAGGCCTGGGGATGTGCGCAGACGGGGCACATCAGCGGGGCCTTGGTGCCCACCACGATGTGACCGCAGTTACGGCACTCCCACACCTTGACCTCGCTCTTCTCGAAGACAGCGGCGGTCTCGATGTTGTTCAACAGGGCGCGATAACGCTCCTCGTGGCGCTTCTCGATGGCGGCGACCATGCGGAACTTGGCGGCCAGCACGGGGAAGCCCTCCTCCTGAGCGGTCTTGGCGAAGCCCTCGTACATGTCGGTCCACTCGAAGTTCTCGCCCTCGGCGGCGGCGAGCAGGTTGGCCGGCGTATCGCCAAGGCCCTCGAGCTCCTTGAACCACATCTTGGCGTGTTCCTTCTCGTTCTCAGCGGTCTGCAGGAAGATGGCCGCGATCTGCTCGTAGCCCTCCTTCTTGGCGACGCTGGCGAAGTAGGTGTACTTGTTGCGAGCCTGGGACTCGCCAGCGAAGGCTGCCCACAGGTTCTGCTCGGTCTTGGTTCCGGCGTACTTGCTCATGTTCTTATCTCCTTCTTATGCGCCGTACTTCTGGGCACAGAGCTCATAGAGCTTGGCCAGGTACTGCAGGTTGAGCTTGTAGGCAGCGACATCGGCGATGCCGGCGGCCTCCATGTCCTGGACGATCTTGGTGTACTTGTCGCGGATGGGCAGGATCTCCTCGTACTTCAGACCCTTGTACATGGCGATGAATCCATCGGGGGTGACAGCCATAACAATCCCTTTCTCGTGAAACCGGTCGTTGCATGGCGGCGAGTCATGAGACCGCGCGCCGCGCGTACGGAGGGATTATACCATCTACAGCCAGTTGAGAAGCCCTGCCAACAACAGTTGCACAACCAGGATCGCGGGCATACCGGTGGTGAAGCTGCTGTGCTTGGTCTTGTGACGGAAGCTGTACATGCCGGCGATGCAGCCCACGCTGCCACCTATGGCGGCCACGGAGAAGAGCGTCTTCTCGGGAATCCGCCAGCCGCCCCGCTGCGCTTGGCGCTTATCCCACCACATGAGGCCGAAGCCAACGATGTTCATGAGCACGAGGTAGATGATAAGCGCTGTCTTGCCGAACTCGGTCATGCAGGCTCCTCTCGCCGCGAACCCCTACTCTCCGAAGGCCAGGATGCGCTCGTCGCCGGAAAGCGATGCGCGCGCCTGGTCACGCACGCTGTTCACGCCGATGAAGAACTGGCGCATCATCACCAGCGACAGATACTGCCCCTTGGGGGTGAGCGTGATCTCGTTCCCGTCCTCGTGGGCGAAGGCACCCGCGGCCTTCATGAAGGCGTATTCCGCCGGCAGACCCGCGGCGACACTGCAGCCGAAGTCGCGCTTCCACTGTGCCACGTCCAGACGCCCACCAAAGAGCTGCATCATGAAGCGGTAGCGCATGCGATCGCGCTTGCTGAAGTCGGTCTTGCTGGTCACGCTCATGTGGCCGGCTTCGATGGCCTCGTTGTAGTCGTTCACGCTGAAGGTGTTCACATACAGACTGCCATCCAGATAGCTGAATCCACCGGAACCGATGGCCGGGTACTCCTCGTAGTCCACGATGTACTCGTCGATCATGGCGTCACGCGTGGTGCCGAAGGTCCAGGAGCTGTTGTGGCGGAACGGTGGGTTGGGACCACCGGTGAGACCCTGGCTGATGAGCTGGTAGTACTCGTACTCGCGCTCGTAATCCACCATGCCCACGGTGGCGCGCAGGCTCTTCTCGACGCTGGGAGAAGCCATGAGCGCGTTGAAGGTGACCTGGTTGCAGCCGGTCTGCTTGACCATCTCGATGTCGTGCAGCAGCATCTCCCTGGTCTGGCTGGGGAAGTTGAAGATCATGTCCACGTTGAGCGACTTGAACATGCCCGAAGCCGCCACGTCCTGCACGCGATGCAGGATGGTGTCCGCGTCGCCGTACTTCTCGAAGCGCTGCATCTGCTTCAGGAGCCCGTTGTCGAAGGACTGCACACCCACGCTCAGGCGTTGCACCATGCCGGACAGCTGCTCCAGGTACTCGGGCACCAAGTGGTTGGGGTTGGTCTCGCTGGAGACCTCCTGTATGTGGAAGCTCTCGCGAGCCAGCGCCAGCGTTTGCGCGAGCTCGTCCATCATGATGGTGGGGGTGCCGCCGCCCACGTAGACGCTCTCGAAGTCGTAACCCAGCTCCTTGAG
This sequence comes from Coriobacteriales bacterium, assembly GCA_017434185.1. Lineage (GTDB taxonomy): Bacteria > Actinomycetota > Coriobacteriia > Coriobacteriales > RUG844 > RGIG2431. Next base: position 13,310 of record JAFRFV010000093.1, on the reverse strand, counting down.
CATGAGCATCTCCTTGCGCAGGTTGACGAAGTAGCGACGCGCCTTCTCCTCCTGGAAGGGGAAGCGGTTGAAGGAGCAGTAGGGGCAGAGTTTCTGGCAGAACGGCACATGCATGTAGAGCATGTAGCGCTTGCCCGGGATCGGCCCCGGAAGCATGTGGTCCGGACAGGGATCCGTGGCGAGATAGTGGCTGCCCATCGCGCCAACGACCTTTGAGAGCATTCGTTCGGAGAGCATCTGCGTGTTGCCTCGTTCTTCCTTCGTGCCTAGAGCCGGCTCGCGATGGCATCCCATGCCAGAGCGCCGATGATGGTCTTGGAGTCCTCGATGCGGCCATCCAGCACCATGTCGACCAGCTCGTTCAAGTCCATCCACAGCGGCTCGACGAACTCATCCTGGTCGGGATGCGCCACGCCGGGCTGCAGCTTGGACGCCAGATAGATGTGTATGATCTCATCGCTGTAACCGGCGGCGCAGGCGACGGGAATGAGATAGCGGATGCTGCCGGCGGAATACCCGGTCTCCTCCTGCAGCTCGCGCAACGCGCATTCCTGCGGGTCCTCGCCGGGTTCGAGCTTGCCCGCGGGGATCTCGAGCGTGACGCGCTCGAGCGTGGTGCGCCACTGACGCACCAACAACACCTGGCCGGCCTCGTTCACGGCGATGATGGCGACGGCACCGGGATGGCGCAACACCTCGTGGGTGACCACGTCGCCATTGGGCATCTCGAGTTCGACCTCGTCCACATGCAGGAAGCCGCCGTCCCACACACGGTTGGAACCCAGGATGGTGGCTTCCAGGTGCTCCGTGCCTTCATCGCTTTCCTGGGGGATAAGCCCCGCATCGAGTTCGTCGACGTCGGGCACGGGGAATCCAAGCGCGTCGAGCATCATGGCAGCCCGCTGGCGCGGATCGATGGGGCGGACGGGAGCGAGCTCGCCGGGCTGGGCGACGGACTCCGCGGATTCATTGGGAGCGGGGTTCTTATCCATCTAGTCCTCCCAGGCGCTGCGGCCCTTGAGGGCACGCCCGCCGATGTCGTGACGGAAGAAGCATCCGTCGAAATGGATGAGGTCCACGGCCTGATAGGCCAGGTCGCGTGCGGCGCTGAAGCTCTCACCCAGCGCGGTGACGTTCAACACGCGGCCACCGTTGGACAGCAGCGTGCCGTCCGCTGCGAGCTTGGTGCCCGCATGGAAGACGGTGACGCCGGGCAGGGCCGCGGCGGCATCGAGACCGCTGATGGGCAGGCCCTTGGGGTAGCTGCCGGGATAACCGCCGGATGCGATGACCACGCTCACGGCCCAGTCATCGCGCCATTCGAGTTCGATGCCGGCGAGTTCCTGGCGGGCAACGGCCAGCATGACGGACACGAGGTCGGTCTTCAGACGGGGCAGGACGACCTGGGTCTCGGGGTCACCGAAGCGCGCGTTGAACTCGAGTAGCTTGGGGCCCTGGGCGGTGAGCATGAAACCGCCGTACAGACAGCCGCGGTAGTCGATGCCTTCGGCACGCAGGGAATCGACGGTGCGCTGCATCACGTCGCACATGGCGGCGTGCTCCTGCGGGGTGACGATGGGGACGGGAGAGTAGACGCCCATTCCGCCGGTGTTGGGACCAAGGTCGCCATCGAAGGCGCGCTTGTGGTCCTGGGCGGGGGCCATGGGCAACATGGTGATGCCGTCCGTGAAGGCCAGCAGCGAGCACTCCGGGCCCTTGAGCATCTCCTCGATCACGACGGTCGCGCCGGCGGCACCAAAGCGGCCATCGAAGCAGTCCTCGACGGCGGCGAGTGCCTCGTCCAGGGTCTGGGCCACGACGACGCCCTTGCCGGCGGCCAGACCATCGGCCTTCACCACCAGCGGCGCACCCTGCTCACGCACGTACGCGAGCGCGGCGTCCTTATCCCCAAAGGAAGCATAGGCGGCGGTGGGCAGGTCGTGACGCAGCATGAACGCCTTGGAGAAGGCCTTGCTGCCTTCCAAGCGGGCACCCGCGGCACCCGGACCGAAGCAGTCGATGCCCGCGTCGCGCAGAACATCCGCGACGCCCGCGACGAGCGGGGCTTCGGGGCCGATGACCACCAGATCGATGGCGTTGGCCTGCGCGAAGGCGAGTACCGCGGCACCATCGTTGATGTCCAGGCTCACGTTGCTGGCGATGCTCGCGGTTCCTCCGTTGCCGGGGGCCACGAAGAGTCGCTCGCAAAGCGGGGACTTGGCAAGGAAGGTGCTGATGGCGTGCTCGCGGCCACCACTACCCAGAACCAGGATGTTCACGTCGCTCTCCTTCGCTTCGTAGGGATGCATACAACCGTTCAGTATATGACATCACACGCGCGAGCGCGAATCGCAATCGGGGAGCTATCGGGTTGTCGCATGGCTGTGGGGCTGCGGGGCTACCTGCCCACTTTCTCGCCCTTCAGGATGACCACGTTCATGGGCTCGACCGTGACGGTCTCCCAGACGCCCTCGACGATGTAGGGCTCGGCGGCAAGGTAGTCGTCCAGCTCTGCCCGGTTGTCGAAATCAAGAACGAGCACGGAGCCCTTGGGCTTGCCCTCGTCATCCAAGATGCCGCCTGCCACGGTGACGTGATCCATCATACGGGCGATACCCTCCAGATGGCGCGACCTCACGCTCATGCGCTTCTCCAACATGCCCTTGCCATCGTATGCGGTGACGACGAACTGCATCCAATCCCTTTCTGTCAAACAGTCCGCGGAGCGGAAGATTCCAGCGGCGTAAGCTGCTGGAATCTTCTGATAGGCGGACTCATGGAAGCTTACATGATTTGGTTCTCGCTGGCGTAGCTCATGAAGCGTGTGAAGTGCGGCAGATACGTGAGCGGGATGTCCGCGATCGGGCCGGAGCGGTTCTTCGCCACGATCAGCTTGGCAAGGCCCAGCGGCGGGCGCCCTTCCTTCTCCGCCTCCGCGGGGGACGTGGAGCGATCGATGAACATGACGATGTCCGCGTCCTGCTCGATGGCGCCGGACTCACGCAAATCCGACAGCATGGGGCGCTTATCCGTACGCGACTCGACGCCACGCGAAAGCTGCGACAGGGCGATCACTGGCACGCCCATCTCCTTGGCGAGCACCTTGAGGCCACGGGAGATCTCCGCGATCTCCACCTGACGGTTGTCGGGACGGCGGCCGGGCGCGGTCATGAGCTGCAGGTAATCGACGATGATGAGACCTTCCGCATCGCCGCGGTTGTGCAGCTGGCGGCGCGCCTTGGCCTTCATCTCGAGGATGTTGAGGGCGGGTGTGTCGTCGATCCACAGCTTGAGGTTCATCAGGGGATCCGCCGCGGCTGTGATGTTGGTCCAATCGCTGTCGTCCAGATGGCCGGAACGCATCTTCTTGAAGTTCACGCAGGCCTCGGATGCCAGGATGCGGGGCATGATCTCCGCCGAGGACATCTCGAGCGAGAACATGGCCACCCAGACACCGGCTTTGGCGGCGTTGACGGCGATGTTGAGCGCGAGGGAGGTTTTACCAACGCCGGGACGTGCGGCGATGATGGTCAAGCTGCCAGGGCGCAGGCCGTACAGCAGCTCATCCAGATCGGTGAAGCCGGTGGGCACGCCGCGCAGATGGCTCTGGTTGGCGGCCATGTCGTCCAGCATCGTGAACGTATCCATGATCATCTGGCGCGTGCTGAGGAAGTTGCTGGACAGGCGCTTCTCGGTCACCTTGAAGATGGCCTTCTCGGCATCGCCCACCACTTGGTCCAGATCGTCGGGAGCGTCATAGGCCAGAGCCGTCACCTGCGTGGACGCGGCGATGAGTTCGCGCAGGATGGAACAGCGGATCACGATGTCCGCATGGTTGGACCAGTTGGCCAACGCGAAGGAGTTGTTGGCGAGCTCGATGATGTAGGGTTTGCCGCCCACCTGCTCCAGCTCGCCGCGCGCCTGCAGACGGTCCGCAAGGGTGACCTGATCGATGTTGGTGCCGCGGTCGTAGAGCTCCACCAGCGCCTGGAAGATCTTCTGGTGGGCGGGACGGTAGAACACGTTGGGGTCCTTGACCTTGAGCAGCAGCTCCTGCATGACATCGGGCGAGAGGATCATGGCGGCCAGAACCGCACGCTCCGCCTCGATGTTCTGGGGCATGATGCGCTCCCTCTGGGGAGAACTGCTGGTGACGAAGTCGCTATCTGCCATGTTGGATCCTTTCCCACGCGCTTGCAGGAGAATCATACCCCATGACGGCGGGGCGGACTGTCCCATCCAAGGGACATTTCACCGGATAAGCGCCTCCCTACCTGCGCAATCGCATCTTGCTAGTGTTTTCCACAAAAATCAGAGCAGTTGGGAGAACGACTCCAGCGCGAAGTCGGCAGCGGCGACGAGCTCGCTCCAGACCTGGTGACCCTTGGGCTCGAACATCGCGACCGTACCCATGCCCAGGCTCTTGGCGCTCTTGATGGCGGGCAGGATGTCGTCGAAGACCAGACAGTCCTCGAAAGGCACGTCAAGACGGCGGGCGACTTCGATGTACATGTCGGGCGAGTGCTTATCCGCCGTAATATCATCGCTGGTCACGATGGTATCGACCAGGCCATGCGCTTGGTTGTTGTCGAGCGCGGAACCAATGAGCAGGCGGTTGCAGGTGGTGGCGATGGCCATCTTGTGGCTGCCCGCCTGACGTAGGCGCTGCAGGTACTCCTTGGCACCGGGCTTGAAGAAGACAGCCGTGCGGTAGCGCTCCAGGGCGAGGGAGTCCCACTGCGCCATGATCTCCTGGGGGCTCTCCTGCACACCCAGCTCACGACGCACGTAGTCAGCGCCCTTCACATAGCCCAGGGCCGCCAGCTGATGCATGGCATCGTGGGTGATGGGGAGTCCATGCATGGTGAGGAAGCGTTGGTCGACCCAACGCCACACATCCATGGAGTCAGCCAAGGTCCCATCGAAATCGAAGATGAGGGCCTTGCTGCGCTCGATCCGTTGCTTGAGTGCTTCCATGGCCTCCCCTTGAAGGCAAGGCCCATGCACCCCGAAGGGCGCACGGGCCTGTTCCAACGCGGATGTTGCCGATTGCCGGACGGGCGTCCGTTTACTCGGCAGCCTCGACAGCAGCCTCCACGGCGGGAGCAGCGGCAGCGGCCAGCTGCTCGGCGAGCGTCTTCTCGTCAACGACGACGATGTCGACCAGAGCCTTGATGTCGCGATAGATGACGACGGGGACCTGGTGCTCGCCAGCGGTCTTGATGCTCTTGCGCACGTCGACCTGCTTCTTGTCGATGTTCACGCCGATCTGCTCATTGATGGCATCGGCGATGGCAGCGGTGGTGACGGAACCGAAGAGCTGACCCTCTTCGCCAACCTTGGCGCCCACGAAGACCTTCTTGCCCTGCATGGCGGCAAGGAGGGTGTTGGCGTCGGTGGTGCGCTTGAGCTCGCGCTTGGCGATGTTGCCCCTGCGAGCCTCGAGCTGCTTGAGGGCCCCCGGGGTCGCCTCGACGGCGAGTTTCTTGGGCAGCAGGTAATTGACAGCGTAGCCGCGAGCGACCTCGATGACGTCGCCTTCGCCACCCTGACCCTTGACCTCCTGCAGCAGGATAACCTTCATTGCTTCTCCTTTGACGTTGGGGTCCCTTGTGCGTGGACCCTTGTACGTTTCACTTACTGTTCCGGATCCTTCGATCCGGTTCCCTGTTCCTTCTCCCCATCCTGTTCCCCGTCTTCACGTGGCAGCTTGCGGAAGTTGCACCAGTAGTCAGCCAGACCCACGAAGCTGGGCGCGAGGAACATGAGTTCCATCTGCAGCAGCACCAGGTAGACGAGCCCCCGGAGCAGCGGACTCCAACCCGCCCTGCCCATGTAGTACGCCGTCACCGCGAAGCCCTGCACCATGTAGATGAGAGCCGCGCAGAACAGCAGGTTGTACCCGGCCAGCTTGATCTCCTGTGCGAAGGCGATGTTCGTGAACGATACCGCCACACACACGAGTCCCGCCAACAGGACCCAACCCACATGGACCGACAGATCGAGTCGACCCAACTCGAAGGTGTGGGCCTCCAGACTGTGACGTCTGCGGGCAACCAGCACCATCAAGCCCAAAGCCACCATGCACAGCGCGCCTTCCACGACGTAGAAGGACGGCCAGAACATGACGATGGTGTCGACCGCTTCCTTCAAGACGGTGATGGTCTCCGCCGGGACGGTGCCCGAAGCGGTGATGGCCTTCACCATCGCATTGGTCTCCGCAGCCAGACTCCCCCAGATGGTGGTGCCTGACAGCCAAGCGTACGCGAAATCCCGCAGGAAGAACGTGACGCTCAGGGCGGCGACGCTCAGGAAGCATCGGCCTTGGTTGAAGCCCTTCGTGAGCATGCTGACGAGGAGCAACAACACGGCGCATTCGATGACGACGGTTATGAGCGCGGCTTCCCCCGAAACCAGGAACACCACACCCGCTGCCACCACCACCGGAAGCAGGACCGAGACACCCTTCCCACGAAGCCACAGGACGCTGGCTCCGTAGGCGAAGAACAGGGTCCCCACGAAGGGGACGATCCAGATCAGCAGCGCACCCAGGAAGCAGGAGAGAAGATAGATGACGATGGAGCGTTGCACCACGTTGCCATCGAGTCCTCCCCCAGCCGTTGGATCCTCTGTGACCTGGAACAGGAGCATTGACTAGGAACGGCTCCTACGGTCGATGCGGCCGCTCACGACCGGCACGGTGTAGGGGACTAGAGCCATCTCGCGGGCGCGCTTGATGGCGATGGCGATGTCACGCTGGTGCTGGGTGCAAGCGCCGGTGACGCGGCGGGGCTTGATCTTGCCGCGATCGGTCATGTACTTGCGCAGGAGCTGCGTGTCCTTGTAATCGATGAATTCAGCCTTCTCCTTGCAGAGCTGGCAGTACTTCCGCCTGGGCTGGCGGGCATATTCGGCCATGCCGACCTCCTTGATGTTCAAAACGTACGGGCGCGGGTCGCGCCCCTGCTATGCTGGTTCTTAGAAGGGAATATCCTCGTCAGCATAGGCATCCGCAGTGGGTGCTGCGGGCATGTCGCGATAAGCGCCCCTGGCGGCGGAACCGAAGCTCTCCCCAGCATCCTGGGAAGGCGCCTCGAAGCCACCGGTGGCGAAGCCGCCCTGCGGCTGGGCCTGGGGCTGGTAGGACTGGACGGGAGCAGCAGCCGGAGCGTAGGGCTGGGCCTGCTGGTAGGCGGGCTGGTAGCCACCCTGGGGCTGATAGCCCTGGGGCTGGTAGCCCTGCTGCTGGTATCCACCCTGCTGTTGGGCAGGGGCGTAGCCCTGGTTGTAGGACTGTGCGGCCGGAGCGGAGAAGCTCTGTCCCTGATCGCCCGCGTTGCGGGGGCTCAGGAACTCGATCTCATCCACCACCACGTCAAGCTTGCTGCGCTTGGCACCCGTGTTCTTATCCTCCCATTGGCTCCAACGAAGCTTGCCTTCGATCGCAACCTTGGTGCCCTTGGTGAGGAAACGGGCGACGCCGTCTGCGCGAGCGCCGAACATGACGCAGGTCACATAGTTGGGAGCATCCTCCCACTGGCCGGTCTGCGCGTTCTTGCGACGATCGTTGACCGCGACATCGAACTGCAGCACGCTCATACCGCTGGGTGTGTTGCGGGGCTCGGGGTCACGGGTCAAATTGCCGGAAATCATGACTTTGTTGATACTCATCTAAAACCACTTCCTCTTATTGTCTGCGATTGGCGGAGCCGCTTCCCGACCGTGCGAGTCGCGTCTCACCAAGGATGGAGACAACTAGTCACGGTCGTCGCGGCGGACGATCATGTGCCTGACGATACCGTCCGTGATGCGCAGGACGCGGTCAAGCTCTGCGATAGCAGCTGGATCAGTGTGGAAATCAACGAGAGTGTAGTCCCCGTCGGTCAGACCATCGATCTCGTAGGCCAGCTTGCGCTTGCCCCAGTTATCGATGTTGTCGATGACGCCACCATCAGCAGCGATGGTGTCGGCGATACGCTTGGAGAGAGCCTCGCGTGCCTCGTCATCGGTGGCAGGGTTGATGAAGTACAGCAGTTCGTAAGCCTTCATGTTGTCACCTCCTCTGGACTAAGACGGCCCCAAGACCATGAAGGCGAAGCTCGGGGCAGGAAATAACTTGGGTAGTTTACCGCCCACTTCCAGCGACTGCAAGACTTCAGACCTCTCCGAGTACCTCCTTTCTGGCCGACGGCATGGACGCGGTGGACCGCTTACGCGTCCTGACCGCTGCGACGACGGCACCCGCGCACACGGGGGCGAGCACCAGGAGAAGCATCGGTGTCGCCCGCCGTGGCACGATCGTGCTGCCGCGCAACACGATCCCCGCTTCCCGCAGAGCCTCTGCGGCATCCTGCAGGAGCCTGGATCGCTGGGACGTGATGACACTTGCCGGCGCGCCCACCGGCAGCGTGTCCACACCCCCTGAACTGATGGTCCCGAACTCGAGTGATGGGCTCTCGGGGAGGGGGTCTCCGCTAGAGAACCGTTCCGCGGAGGCCCCCTCCCCTGCGCCCTTCATCGGTTCCGGCATGACGGCGATTGACTCCTCCTCCGAGAGCCCGCCTTCCATCTCGCCACCAGATGCAGCGGCGCCCGTGAGCAGCGGCAGGGGGTCGAGGTAGCGCCCTTCCGCACGCAACCCCACGTGCAGGTGCACCTTGGCACAGGACCTGTCGCCCGAACCCGCCAGGGTGCCCAGCGGCTCACCCACGGAGACCACATCACCCTCCTGCACCCAGGCACTCGCGAGGGGCATCAGCGAGAGTACGCGCCCATCGTCCAGCAAAAGAGACAGCGCCAGCATGGTCGCTCCATCACCCGTCTCCGACGCCGGCACGGAACCCACGAAGGACACCGTGCCGGCAACCGGCGCAGCCACCTGGTCACCTGCAAGCCCCAGCAGGTCGACACCGTGGTGGGTGAAGTTCTCATCCCCCACCTGGTAGCTCGCGTGGAAGCCCAGTTCCACGCATGGCTCGCCAGGCAGGGGTGATGTCGCCAGGGCGATGGGAGGATGGAGCAAAGCGCCCAATACCACGATGATGGGCAGGAGGAGCGCCACTCGACGCCACTTCATGCACCTTCTATCCACATTGACCTCCTTCGCTCGAGTACGACTTCCGCTCAAGCGTAGCAGGGCGATCTGAAAAATCTCTCGAACGATCTGATCCCCGTCTGAAAGGAATCACAATCCGTTTGTAAGGAATCTTAAAGTCCATGCTTTGGGACTCTAACATGGTCGCTCATCCTGTTGAGTCCGATTAATGGGATAGATTACGGTTATCGCCGCCCCACAATTGGGGACTTGAAATCCGAAGGAAATGAAATACAATTCGATATATCGAAAACGACTGTCTGTGCTGGCAGCTGAACGTATAGCGCCGGGCAGGATGCACGGCCCAATGGAAGGAGTCATACGAAATGACAGACGAGATCATCAAGGAAGAGACCCCGGAGGAGAAGAAGCTCAGGGAAGGCCGCGAGCTCGTTCAGAGGGAAGTCATCCGCTGCTTCGCCGAGGTGCTGGGTCGCGACCCCTCCTCCATCGACCCCAATGACCGCCTCGAAGTGGATCTGCGTATCAACACCACCCAGGTCATGCGCTTCACCATGCTGCTCGAGGATGCCATCGGCATCAAGTTCAACATCAGCGACATCCGTCGTCACCGCACGGTGAGCAAGGTCATCAAGATGGTCCAGAAGTACTACGAGGCATAGGAACGCGCTTATCCCCCAGCCCCGTATATACACGTTCGCAACACGATCATGATCGCGTCCAGTCCACTGGGCGCGATTGCTTTATCCCCGGGTTCTGATACCATCGGGGACGTCGATGTGGAAGGAGCCGGATGGCACGCTACCGTAAGAGCATGGAGGACAACAGGAGGGACGTGGGAAGCGGCCGTCTGCTGCTGCGTTCCCAGTTGCTTTCCATCAAGGGTTGCGGGCGCTATTGCTGGCACACGGGAAGCGCAGAGATCACCCTGGCCATCGTGGGCGCCATCATAGGCACAGCTCTGTGCTTTGGCTACGATGAGCAGACGGGCTTCAGCACCGTGGCTCTGCTCGCCTTCGTGCTGGGCGGAGCCGCCATCGCGATCATCCCCACCATCCTGCGCAACGAATTCATCATCCCCTCCGGCATGTGCATCCAACTGCCGCCCTATAAAGCCGCGCCCAAGGCCATGATCGCGCTGGGCACCATCGGCGAGCTGCTCGCCTACTGGCAGTGCCTGGTGAACCAAGCGGGTTCCGATGTGATGCTGGGAATGGGCTTGGCGCTGCTTGCCTTGGCCGCCTACCTGGTGGTGGGCCGCGGGCGCTTCCTGGTCCTTTCGGCTTGGCTCATGGTCGCGAGCATGTACGCACCCGCTTCGGTGGAGAGCTTGTCGTTGGGCTCGGTGCAGGCGTTCGGCGCGGCCATGATGCTGTATGCTTGCGGCATCATGGTGAGCGGTGCGGGCGCCTTCTTCTACGCGTTCTATCACGCGGTGAACAAGCGCTACGCCGCCGAAGGTGGCGACATGAGCGATTTCATGCATTCGGTCGCCAGTTGGTTCAGCAAGCAGGAACTCGAGGATGCGCTCACATCCAAGAGTGACGCGACGCGCTATCTCACCTGCACGTTCCTGCAGGATTACTGTGAACCCAAGGTATTGGCGGCGCTTATCCGCAGTACCAGGGATCCCGAGCCCGCCATCGCACACGCGGCCATGGTCGCACTCAGCAACATCTGGGGCCCCGACCCCGAGGAGATCCTGCGCTGGGAACTCAAGCGCGGCATCGTGACCAAGGATCGGAAGCGCATCAAATGCGACCTCGACGACGTGCCCGCGGACATGGTCGCGGCGGTTTCGCGCGAGCACGAGATGCTGCTGGAGGACACCGTCAGGCACGAGTCCGAGATCGAGCAGGTGCTTCGCACGGAGGTCGCCCAGGACGAGGTGGCACTGTCACAGCTCATTGCGCTGGCGAGCGGCCCCCATGACTCCAAGCTGCCGGTTGGCGAAGTGGCGACGCAGCTGCTGGGCGCGACCCGCTCCCACAAGGCGTATGCAGCGCTGGTGGGCATGATCCTGGATGGCGAACGTCCGCGTACGCGCGCGGCGATCGAGGGCTTCCACGGCGCCGGTGCGAGCGCCGCCGTGCATCTGAGCGCACTCCTGGCGGACCCGCGAGAATGGGTGCGCGTTGCCGGGATCCGCGCCGCCGATGCCGTGCTGGAAAGCACCGCCGCGGAGGGCGGCGAGGAAGCCAGCACCGCCAAGCTGCTGCTGCACGACGAGAGCTTCGCGCTGGCGCGGCACCCCAAGGTGGTCACGCGCGGCGCGGCGCTGCTGCTGCTTGGCCACTACGACCAGGAGGGCCGCGAACTGATCGAGGAGGCGAGCCGCTCACGCCATGGTCTCATGAGGGGAGAAGCCCTGCAGGCCCTGCTGGAGAGCGGCGTCACCAACGCGAGCGAGCGCCTGCTTGGTGCGTTGGCCGACAACAGCGCCTACGTGCGCGCCACGGCGATCCGCTGCGCGGAGCAACGTCGCATGGGTTCGCTGAGCAGCGCGATCGAGCGCCTGCGCGACAGCGACCGCAATGCCCGCATAAAGGAGATGGCCAGGCATTTCCTGACCATCTCGAAATTGTGGTGATCTGATAAGAACCGCAGAGAGCGCTACCTGCGCGGCCCCACATCGGCGGGAACCGGCATCGTGGAGGGACCCCACTTGGCGGGCTCGAACTGGGCGGTCCAGAAACCGAGCGCGCGAATGGTGACGGCGTAACCGAGCGTGCCGATGACGGTGCCCACCAGGACCAGCACGATGGTGCCGACCGTGATGACCGGGAGCATGGGCAGGAAGGCCTGCAGGAGCTCCTCGGTGGTGCCAGCATTGAGCATGCCCGGAGTGAAGACCATCGTGGAGCCCACGATCGCGACGGAGAAGATCGTGGCGATCACGGTGATGATGGCGGAGAAGACCACCATGATGAGGGCGACGCGGATGAGACCGTTCAGCTCACGGGTGACCATGTCCCACGCCTGATTGAACTGCAGCGCAGGATCGAAGGAATCGTAGATGACGCAGCGCATGGCCATGACGGCGAACAGCATGTATGCCAGGACGGTCACGACGATACCCACGAGCGAGAAGATGGTGCCCACGATGGGAATCGCGGAAACCGCGCTGATGACCAGGGACAGCACCAGCTCACCAACGAAGAAGATGACCCAGACGATGGCGCCGGGCTTGAGAAGCGCGCCCCAGTCGCCGATCTTCTTGGGCAGGGGCTTGTTGATGCCCCATGCGGCCTCCTTGGCCCACTGGAACAGGAAGCCGTAGACGATCATCTGGCCAACGACGGGGATGAGCGCGATCAGGGACAGCAGCAGGATGGTCTTGAACCAACCCGGCTCCCCGGTCACATCATCCCAGGCCCGCTTGAAGTACGTGGTCTGCATGGCTACTCAGCCTCCGGGGCATCCTCGCAGCCGCAACCACAGCCCTCGTCGTGCTTGTGCTCGGCCTCATCGGCGCACTCCTCGCACTCGCACTCGTCGCCCTCTTCGCCTTCGGCCTCATCCTCGTCCTCGATGGGCTCGAAGAACATGGAGTCGGTCACGTCCAGGAAGGCGATCTGCTCATCGATGTCGTAGTCGCCATCGGTAACGGTGTAGAGCTTGCACAGGACGTTGGCGAAGTCCGCGTCCTTATCCGCACACTCGACGATGATGGCGTCGGCTTCTGGGTCGTCGTCGGTCTCGACGAAACCGTCATAACAGAACACGTAGGCTTCGGTGGCGGAGGGGGACTTGGCGACGGTGTTCCAGGCGCTGTCGAAGCACTGCTCGACGGTGTCGCCCGGGTGGGTCTCGATGTGGATGTTCTCACCGATGAGCAGGATGGTGAAGGGCTCGAAGTTGCCAGCCTGACGCAGCTTCTCGGCAGCCTCGTCGAACGCGAAGCAGGCGACCTTCTCCAGGTTCTCGCTCATCTCGATGGTGATCTTATCGGGATCGAAGTTGGGATCCTCGAGATCGAAGTTCTTCTCTGTCATGTATATCCTCTCCTTCTATGCTGAAAGACGATTCCCAGCCTGAATCCCGTTCATCATAGTGCAAAAGAGAAGACGGGTGCGTGTCAGGAGAGCAACGAATCGGGACCGTCCCCGATGAAGGGAGCACCCAGGGGTGCGGCGCCGGGGCGCCAACGACGGTTCTTGTACGCTTGGACGACCATGGTGCCCTTGGGTTGCACCGCCTCACCCGCGAACATGAGGATGAAGCGCTGGTCTTCTGCATAGGGCTCGCCGTTGGG
>JAFRFV010000092.1 GCA_017434185.1 Coriobacteriales bacterium | reverse complement strand
GCAGGATGTAGCCCATGCGCTCGGTGGCGCTGATGGCGCCACGGGCGTCGAGCAGGTTGAAGCAATGCGAGCACTTGAGAACGCAATCGTAGGCGGGAAGCGGCTTGCCGGCTTCGAGCAGGGCATTGCACTCGCGCTCCCAATCGTTGAAGTGCTGCAGGAGCATGTCGACGTTTGCGAGCTCGAAGTTGTAGGCGCTGAACTCACGCTCGTTCTCAAGGAAGACGTCGCCATAGGTGAAGGTGGTACCGTCCGGGCCCACGCTCCAGACCAGGTCGAAGACGCTGTTCACGCCCTGGATGTACATGGCGAGGCGCTCCAGACCGTAGGTGATCTCGGCGGGAACGGGATCGCACTCCAAGCCACCCACCTGCTGGAAGTAGGTGAACTGGGTGACCTCCATGCCATTGAGCCAGACCTCCCAGCCAAGGCCCCAGGCGCCCAGGGTGGGCGACTCCCAGTCGTCCTCGACGAAGCGCACATCATGCTCGTAGGGCTCGATGCCTATGGCACGCAGGGAATCCAGGTAGAGCTCCTGAACGTCGTCGGGAGACGGCTTCAGGATGACCTGGAACTGGTAGTAGTGCTGCATGCGGTTGGGGTTCTCGCCATAGCGACCGTCGGTGGGACGGCGACAGGGCTGGACGTATGCCACGTTCCAAGTGCCGGGGCCAAGGGTACGCAGGGTGGTGGCGGTGTGGAAGGTACCGGCGCCCACCTCGCTGTCGTAGGGCTGCAGGATGACGCAACCCTTGCTCGCCCAGTACTGCTGCAGTGAGAGGATGATGTCTTGGAATGTGGTGCTCACCGTTTCAACTCCTTTTCCAGTGTCGTACACGATCGAGGGGTGCGAACACCCCATGGTCTCATTCGAGGGGGCCGAGATTACTCAGGGGCCAGTAGGTGAAGACCGCATGCCCGGTGACGTTGTCTACCGGCACGGGTCCGAAGTAGCGGGAATCAGCGGACGACGTGCGGTTATCCCCCATGACCCAGATGTATCCCTCCGGTACGGTGTAGGGATACGTGAGCTCCGGCACGAGATTGGGATACAGGGGGTTGCTGGGTTTGCCCAGGGTATAGGGCTCGTCGAGTTCGACGCCATCCACCACGACCTTCCCGTTCACCAGATCGACGGTCTGGCCGCCCACGGCGATGCAACGCTTGATGAGGATGCGAGGCTCTTTATCCGGGTTGTCGGGATAGACGGGATCCTTGGGCGTTCCGTATTCGATATCCCAGAAGGTGACGACCTGTCCGGGCTTGGGATCACCCCAGTAGTAGGTCAGCCGTTCCGACAGGACATAATCACCGATCTGGATCGTCTCGAGCATCGAACCGGAGGGGATGGTGTAGGGCTGCACGACGAAATACTTGAGCAGCATGATGAACCCGAAGGCGATGACGAAGATGATGATGGTCTCCAGGATCTCCCAGCCCAGGGAACGCTTCTTGGGAGTCTGCAGAGCCTGCTGTCCCTTATCAATCGCCATCTGTTGTCCTTTCGACCTTCGCGTTGGAACCCGACTGTCCATCATAGCAGTCATCGCCGCTCGTTGAAGCGGCCTCGATGATTCCATACGCGAAGTCCTTCTCTTCGTCCGTCAAACAGACATGCTCGAGAAGATCCGGCCGCAGCAGAGCGGTCTTGCGGATGGACTCGCGCCTACGCCATGCATCGATCATGGCGTGGTTGCCCGAGAGCAGGACTTCGGGCACATCCAATCCACGATACGAAGCGGGGCGGGTGTATTGGGGGAACTCGAGAAGGCCTTCGCTGAAGGACTCCTCCACGGCACTCCCCTCGTCGCCCAGTACGCCGGGAAGAAGGCGACTGATGGCATCGGTCACGACCATGGCGGCCAGCTCGCCTCCGGACAGGATGTAGTCGCCCAGGGAGATGCACAGGTCCGCACGGGTGTAGACACGCTCGTCGAAGCCTTCGTAGCGCCCACAGACCATCACCAGATGCTGTTCGCAGGCGAGCTGGGTGGCAAGGGCCTGGTCGAAGGGCACGCCGGTAGGTGTGAAGAAGATCACCTTCATAGCAGCGGGATCGGGAGCGCGATGCTCAAGCTCGTCGAGCGCTTCGAAGATGGGAGGGCACATCATCAGGAGCCCCTGACCGCCGCCGTAGATCTGGTCGTCCGTGCTGCGATGGCGATCATGCGTCCAATCACGAAGATCGTGGGCGCGGAACTCGAGAGCGCCCTTGCGCTGGGCAATCGCGGGGATGGAGGTGGACATGACCTCGTGGAACATCTGGGGGAACACGGAAAGCGTCTCGATGAGCATCTGTCAGTCCTCCAGCATCCTGGGGTCTATGAGTCCCTTGATCAGCTTGACCTGTATGGGTTCGGCGACGTCAGCGGGTACGTCCAGGACCACTTGATCGATGACGGGGATGAGCACCTCACCGAAGGGGCCCTGCACGCACCAGATGGCATTCGCGGGCGTTTGGATTATCTCCTCTATCAGCCCCAGAGGACCATGATCGCAGCAGACGACGCTACGTCCGATGAACTCATCGGGGTCGAAACCGAGTCCATCCATCGTGGCGTCGCTGCGACGCACGAGTACCTTGCGACCCACCAGCTCGCTGGCGGCCTGTATGGAATCGATCCCCTCGAAGCGAACCCTGCTGCAGGGATATCCATCGTCATGGGATAAGAGCAGCGCGTTGTTGGGGCCTTTGATCGAAGGCGGGAGGAACCAGGCTTCGATGCCCTCAGACAACACGAAAGGGAGCCTCGTGTCATACCTGATCACGAGCTCCCCGTGTAGGCCTTGGGTTTTCTCGACTGTGGCTATGCTGACGTAGGGACTGGTGGTGCGGAGCGGCATCGCTGCTACCCCATTACCTCGACCTCAACGTTGCTGCCATACTGGCTTGCCGCAGCACGAGCCATCAGGCGGATGGCTTTGATGACGCGTCCCTGGCGTCCAATGACCTTGCCGACCTCGTCCTCGGAGACGGTGATATCGATGTGGAGGCCATCGCTCTCCACATAGTCATCCAAGGAAACAGCGTCTGCATCGTCCACGAGGGACAGGACGATCGTCTCGACCAGGGAGACGACATCCTCGTGGGATTGTGCCATTGTTAGGCTTCCTTAGCAGCGTCGATGAGCTTCTTCACGACGTCGGTGGGCTGGGCACCCTGGGCGATCCACTGGGCGACCTTCTCCTGGTCGATCTTGATGGTGGAGGGATCGGTGTTGGGATTGTAGGTACCGACCTGCTCGATGAAACGACCATCACGACGTGCGTGGGCGTCGGCGACGACGATACGATAGTAGGGGGCCTTCTTGGCGCCATGACGGGCCAGGCGAATCTTAACGGCCAAAGCGAACTCCTCTTGTCTGGGCTGCATCCTGCAGCCTGCGATCTGTCCCATGGGCATCGATGAATACCCATATCCTTCATTGCTTGCACAGCAAATAGGTATGTTACGTCAAATCCACCCACTTGGTAAAGGGGGGAACTGGGCAGGTGGCGGGGTCAACGGAACGTGACGAACGGCCACGGAATACATCACCTGAACTTGCTCAGATCCATGCCGTCCAGGCCCATACTGCGCATCATGCCCATCATCTGACGCATGTTGCCGCCCTTGCCCTTCTTGCCCTTCTTGCCCTTGCCGGGCTTACCCTGCGGGACCATGCCCTGCATCTTCTTCATCATCTTGCGCGTCTCGTTGAAGCGCTTGATGACCTGGTTGACGTCGTAGACCTCCACGCCGGCACCCTTGGCGATGCGCTCGCGACGACTGCCGTTGATGAGACCGGGCTTCATGCGTTCCTGCTTGGTCATGGAATTGATGATGGCCTCGATGCGATCGAGCTCGCCTTCGTCCACCTGACCGGAAGCCAGCGCCTTGTCGCCACCGGGAAGGTCCTTGAGCAGCTTGGAAAGACCTCCCATCTTCTTGACCTGCTTGAGCGTGTCCAGGAAGTCCACATACGTGAACTCGTCCTTCAGCATGCGCTCGGCTTGCTGGGCAGCCTGCTCCTGGTCCGCCATCTCGACAGCGCGCTCGATGATTCCCACCACATCGCCCATGCCAAGGATGCGCTTGGCCATGCGATCGGGGTAGAAGGGTTCCAGGTCCTGGGGCTTCTCACCAGCGGAGATGAACATGATGGGCTTGCCGGTGATCTGGCGGATGGACAGTGCGCCACCGCCTCGTGCGTCGCCGTCCATCTTGGACATGATCACGCCATCGAAGTCGACCTTGGAAGCGAAGGTCTGGGCCACGTTGACCACGTCCTGACCGGTCATGGCATCAAGCACCATGAAGATGTAGTCGGGATCGGTGGCCTCCTTGATGCGTGCGGCCTCGTCCATCATCTCGTCGTCAACGTGCAGACGACCGGCGGTATCGATGATCACCACGTCGCGCAGATTGTCGATGGCGAAGCGCACACCGGTCTTCGCGATGGCGATCGGATCCTTGCCGTCGCCACGATAGACCTTCACGCCTATCTCATCGCCAAGGGTCTGCAGCTGGTCGGCAGCGGCGGGACGGTACACGTCGCAGGCCACGAGCAGGGGGCTATGGCCATCGCGCTTCAAGCGGTACGCGAGCTTCGCGGCGGCGGTGGTCTTACCGGAGCCCTGCAGACCGACCAGCATGATCACATTGGGGATGCGCGAACTCAGGATGAGCTTGGTGTTGGTGCTGCCCATGAGAGCGGTGAGCTCGTCGAGCACCACCTTGATGACGTTCTGGCTGGGGTTGAGGGATTGCATGACCTTGGCCTCGAGGCAGCGCTCGCGGCAATTGGCGATGAAACCCTTGACCACCTTGTAGTTGACGTCGGCCTCGAGCAGGGCCATGCGCACTTCACGCAGCGCGGCATCGATGTCGGCTTCGGAGAGTCGACCCTTGGACTTGAGTCCGCTGAAGATGCCCTGGAGACGGCCGGACAGATTGTCGAACATATGCTTCCTCCCCTACCCGGTGATGAGTGCCCGGGCGAATTCGTGGGCGTCGAAGGCCTGGAGATCGTCGATGCTCTCTCCAACACCTATGCGGTAGATGGGCAGTTCGAGCTCGCGCGACACGGCGACAGCGATGCCACCCTTGGCCGTACCATCGAGCTTGGTGATGATGACGCCATCAAGGTCCAGGGACTTGTTGAACTCCCTGGCTTGCTGCAAACCGTTCTGGCCGGTCGTCGCATCCATCACGAGCACCACGGAAACCGGGATACCGGAGCGCTTGCGGGTCACGTTGACCACCTTCTGCAGCTCACGCATGAGATCCTTGGAAGTGTGCAGGCGCCCGGATGTGTCGATCAGGATCAACTGCGCACCCGTCTCCTCGCCACGCTGGATCACATCGTAGCAGACGCTGGCTGGGTCGGCCCCACGCTCGCGCTTGACTATCTCGACACCGGCACGCTCACCCCAGATATCGAGTTGCTCGATGGCGGCGGCGCGGAAGGTGTCCGCGCTTCCGATGAGAACGGCGTCTCCCCTATCCTTGGCGATCTTGGCGAGCTTGCCCACCGTCGTGGTCTTGCCAGCACCGTTTATGCCCACGAAAAGCACCAGCGACGGAAGGTCGGTGAAGGGATCCCTTTCGGCCTGCTTGAACTGTTGGGCGATGCTGTCCTCGAGCAGGTCCATGACAGCCTGCGCATCGGGCAGAGCCTTGCGACGCGCGGTGTCACGAACGGAAGCGACGATGTCCTCCGCCGCTTGGAAGCCCATGTCACCCAGGATGAGGGTCTCCTCGAGATCGTCGTAGAAGTTCTCGTCGAGCTTGGGTCCACGGCGGAACAGCACGTTCATCGATTCCGTGAACGAATTGCGGGTGTTGCTCAGACCCCTGGAGAGCTTATCGAACCAGGCCATGGTCATCTCCTTCCAAGTCTGCCCAGACCCCTGCGGCCCTTCGTGGCAGCCGGTCGCACGGTAAGGGCGTCCGCATCGATGGCGGCTTGCAGATCCTCCGGAGTGGCGTCGCTGGCGTCCTGCGCTATGGCGCGCTCGAGTTTCTGACTCACCACCTTGGAGACACCATCGGCCTGCATCGAGACGCCGTAGAGCACGTCGGCCATCTCCATGGTGCGGCGGGCATGGGTGACGAGCAGGAACTGCTGCTTGCCACGCACGCTGTCCAGATACGAGACCAGCCTGCGCAGGTTGGTGTCATCGAGCGCGTCATCCACCTCATCGAGCACGTAGAAGGGAACGGTCCTGGTACGGTAGATGGCGAACAGGAGCGCCAAAGCGGTGAGCGACTTCTCGCCGCCGGACATGAGCGTGGTCTTGGTGATCTTCTTGCCCAGGGGCTGGGCGTAGATCTCCACACCGGTGGTCTCAGGATCGTCGGGATTTGTGAGCTCGAGATGAGCGCTCCCACCGGGGAACAGCTGCTCGAAGATCTCCTGGAACGAAGCATCCACCTGTTCGAATGTCTCCAGGAAACGGTTGCGCATCTTGCGGTCGATGGCATTGACTATCTTGGCGAGGGACTTGCGGGCGGCATTGAGGTCGTCGATCTGCGCGGCGATGTGGTCGCGACGGCGACGTAGGGCCTCGTACTCCTCCATGGCAACCTGGTTGACCAAGCCGATGTTGTCGATCTTGCGCCGCAGCTTGAGTTCACGCGCTTCCGCAGCAACACGATCCTCGATGGGCGGAACCTCCAGCGCCTTCTCGATCAGGATGTGGTTCTCCTGGACGATGCTCTTGATGGCGCTGTCGACCTGGATCTCGATCTTACCCTTGTCAACACGCAGGTCAGCCACCTTGGCAAGCTTGGCGTCGAGTTCCTCCTTGGCCACGCGCACGGCTTCACGGGCATCGCCGATGGTCTCCATGAGCGAGCTCGAATTGGATTGTTCGAGCTGGGCCTGATCGCGAAGCTTGTTCGCCCAGACCTTGATGCCATCGGAAAGCTCCTTGAAGCTGTCGTACAGGGGGTCGACGCGATGGGACAGGATATCAAGGGAGATCTGAGTCTCCTGGGAGACCTTGATGCTCTTCTCCAAACGCTTGACCTCGTCTTCGAGCACGGCGATACGCTGCTTGAGGAAGACCTCACGCGTGCTGCTGGTGGCGATGTCGACGTTGCACTTGGAGATGCTGTCCCTCAGACTCGCTTCTTCGTTCATGCGCGCCAGACGTTCATCGCTTCCAGCGGCGATGGTCTCCTCGAGCGCGGCGATGTCGGCGTTGATCGTAGCGATGCGCTGCTCCATCTCGCCGATCAGAGGCTGGGAAGCCAGGTTACGGGCGGCGATGTCAGCGAGCTGACGCTCGATGTCACTGCGCTCACCCAGGCCGGAGGTGATGGTCTGCTCGAGGCGTCCAACCTCCTCACGAAGCGAGTCGCTCTCGCCCTGGAGCTGGGCGATGGTGGTGGAGAGTTCGAAATCCTCCTGCTGTGCCATGGTGAGCGTGGTCTCAGCATCGCTCACGGCCAGCTCGGCATCCGTGAGAGCGGAAGTTGCGGATAAGAGCTCCTCGTTGAGGTCATCCATCTTGCGGCGGCGTGCCAGGACACCTTCGATGTCGTTGGTTTGGG
>JAFRFV010000007.1 GCA_017434185.1 Coriobacteriales bacterium | reverse complement strand
TCCAGGTTGTCATCGAACAGCGCTACAGCGTGCGTAGATTCGACGCCTCGCGCCCGGTGGAACCCGAGCTCATCCAGCAGGTGCTCGAAGCGGGCCGTATCGCACCCACCGCGCGCAACACCCAACCCCAGCGATTCTTCGTAATCACCAAGCCCGACGATCTTGTCAAGATGGACGAATGCACGCCTTGTCGCTATGGCGCACCGTGCGTGATCATCGCCAGCTATTCCAACGAGGCCGCTGCCGTGCATAAGGGCACGTACCGTGGCGACTGGACCTATGGTGAGATGGATTCCGTGAGCTGCCTCGTGCACATGATGCTCAAGGCCACCGACCTTGGTCTGGGCACCTGCTGGGTGGGCATGATCGACGAGACCAGGATCCACGAGCTCTTCGACATCCCGCGCGACAATGTGGTCTACAGCGTGCTGCCCTTGGGCTATCCGGCCTGTGGCCCCGGCCCTCGTCACACCCAGCGTCTGCCGCTCAGCGACACCGTAACCTGGCTCTAAGCGCTTATCCCAAAGAGAACGCGTCGCGACCATCATGAGAGCCTCGATCGACAAGGGCGCACTACTGCGTTTCGCCACCGCCATGGTGCTCTGGGGCATCATCGGTCTTCTCGTGCGCAACATCGATCTGCCGTCGAACGTTATCGCGCTCTCGCGTGCGGTCATAGGCGTCGTCTTCCTGGCGCTTCTCATGCTTCTGCTACGCAAGCGTTTGGACCGTGGCTACATCAAGCGCAACTGGAAGTTCCTGCTGCTTGCCGGCGTGTGCATAGGCTGCAATTGGGTGGTGTTGTTCGAGGCGTACCGCTTCACCACCGTTGCGATCGCCACGCTGTGCTACTACACCATGCCCCTGTTCGTGGTCGCCGCCTCGCCCTTCGTGCTGCATGAGCGGGTGGGGAAGTGGCAGATCGTCTGTGTGCTCGTCGCGCTGCTGGGCATGTTCTTCATCTCCGGCATCATCGAAGGCGAGTTGCCTCAAGGTGATCACGCCAAGGGCATCGCCCTGGGACTGCTGGCGGCGATCATCTATTCCTGCGGGCTCCTGAGCCTGCGCAAGTTGGACAGCACACAATCCTACGACATGACCGTCACCGAGCTCGTGATTGCCATTCTCGTGCTCCTGCCCTATGTGCTGATCTCAGGCGACTTGCCCACGCTCTTCTCGATCGATGGTCACAGCTTGGTCTTCCTGCTCATCATCGGCATCATGAGCACCGGCGTCGCGTATGCGCTCTACTTCTCGAGCATGAAGATCCTGCCGGTGCAGACCGTCGTCATCTGGGGATATCTGGATCCCATCGTGGCCATCTTCTGCAGCGCGTTCCTGTTGCATGAGGGCATGTCGCTCATGACGGCATTCGGTGCCGTGCTCATCCTTGGGGCCACGCTTGCATCGCAGCTGGAGCCCGCGAAGCAGTCGTAGCGGCTTCCGAATGGAGGATTCGTGGCTTATGTAACATGAGGATAACGAGACCTCCCCTTGAAAGTAACAGAAACCTTAATAACTCCTTATGAATCCGTTACTCAAGTATAACAGTGCCAGCGAATGCGGGATGAACCGCAGGGGGCTCACCCGGGCCCCCCAGACGACTGACATACAAGGAGTGATCGACATGACCAAGAAGAATCTGAGCAAGCGCTTCACCGCCCTTCTCGCCGCTACGACTCTCGCTGCCACCATGGGCTTGGGCTTGGTTGGCTGTGGTGCTGGTACTGAAGGTGGTGATGCGGCGCAAGCCAACAACACGGAGATCGTCGCGACAGTGAGTGACGACGCCAATGCGACCCAGGGAGCGACGGACCAGCAAGCCGGTCAGCCCCCCGCGATGCCCGGCGGCCAACAACCCGGTGAACCTCCCAACGGTTCCGGGGGGCCCGGTGGCCCCGGTGGAGGATCTTCGACAGTCGAGCAGGGCTCCGCAGCGACCGAGATCACGACGGACGGCACCTATTCCAAGACCACCTATTCCTCCAATGACTCCGATGAGAACGCCCTGCGTGTGACAGGTGCCACCGTCACACTGGATGGCATCACCGTCAACAAGACCGGCGGCGCGGTCTCCAACACGGAAACCGGTGACTTCTATGGCATGAACGCAGGACTCCTGGCAACCGATGGCGCTCAAGTCACCATCACCGGTGCGACCGTGAATACTTCCGCCCAAGGTGGTAACGGTGTCTTCAGCTACGGCTCCGGTACGGTCGTGAACATCAGCGACTCCACCATCACCACCACCGCCAACAACTCCGGTGGCATCCAGACCACTGGAGGGGCGACCACGAACGCGACCAACCTCACCGTGAACACCAGTGGAAACTCCAGCGCTGCCATTCGTAGCGATCGTGGCGGCGGCACGGTGAACGTGACCGACGGCAGCTACAGCTCCGCGGGCACTGGTTCCCCGGCTATCTACTGCACCGCTGACATCACCGTCACGGGTGCCGTTCTCAAGGCCAGCAACTCCGAGTCGGTCGTGATCGAGGGCGGTAACAACGTGACACTCAACGACTGCACCGTCACCGGAAACGACGCCACCCTGAACGGGCAGGCCACCTACAAGACCAATGTCCTGATCTACCAGTCCATGTCCGGTGATGCTGCGGAAGGCAACTCCACCTTCACGATGAACGGCGGTAGCATGACCGCACTCACAGGCGCCATGTTCCATGTGACCAACGTGACTACCACGATCACACTCTCCGATGTCGACTTCACGTATGCCAGCGACAGCAAGGTCTTCCTGGATGCTTCCAGCGATTCCTGGGGTACGAGTGGTGGCAACGGTGGACATGTGACCCTCATCCTGGACAACCAGGATATCACGGGCGCCATCTCGATGGACGCCAACTCCAGCGTGGATCTCACGATGAAGAACGGTTCCACTTGGAAGCTCACCGCTGACTCCTACGTCACGAGCCTCTCCGGTGATACCAGCGGCATCGACCTGAACGGGCACACCCTCTATGTCAACGGAGTCGCTTGGAGCAAGTAGCATCAGCTGTGAACGCAGCGCTCATCCGCGAACCGTATCGTTCCCAAACGCCCGCTAAAGGAGAACCGTTCGCCGCATTGCGAGCGGTTCTCCAATTTCCCTCTTGCCCTCAACAGCGTGGTGGAGTAGTATCCGCTCATCAACTCATGAGTTGATGCAAACCGTTGAAGCGGAAGAGTAGTCACCAACGCGCGCACAGCGAGCCTGGGATGGTGGGAGCCAGGAGGAGATGCGGGGTGATGAGTGGGCCGCTGAGGGCGCACCGAACCGGTATCGGGTAGGCTGCGACGTGGGGCATACGTCAGTTGCCTGAGGTTGAAGGACCTCCGTAAAAGGGCACGGGGCAACCCGTGACTCAAGGTGGCACCGCGAGCTTCGACCATTCGAGCCCGTCCTTGAGTCCAAAGTTGGATCGAGGGCAGGTTTTTGTCATCTTCTCACCTCCCTCGATCATCGAGACCAGGGCAAGGAGCCCGGAAAGGAGAGCAGAGAGATGACCACCAACGAAGCCGCCAGCACCGCCAAGAACCCGTACCGCGTGTACCTGCGTGAGGACCAGATTCCCACCCAGTACTACAACCTGCGTGCCGACATGCCCAACAAGCCGGCGCCTATGCGCCTGCCCAATGGCGTGGTCGCACAGTTCGAGCACATCACCCCCGTCTTCGCCGATGAGCTGGTGCGTCAGGAGCTCGACGACGACACCGCCTACATCGACATCCCCGCAGGCGTTCAGGAGATGTACAAGGTCTATCGTCCCAGTCCGCTCTGCCGTGCCTACAATCTCGAGCGCGCCCTGGGTACTCCCGCCCGCATCTACTACAAGTTCGAGGGCAACAACACGAGCGGTTCCCACAAACTCAACTCCGCACTCGCTCAGGCCTACTACGCTGCCCAGCAGGGCCTGACCACCATCACCACCGAGACCGGTGCCGGTCAATGGGGCACCGCCCTCTCCGAGGCCGCCGCTCACTACGGCTTGGAGTGCGACGTGTTCATGGTGCGCACCAGCTATGAGCAGAAGCCCTTCCGCCGCAGCATCATGCAGACCTTCGGCGCCAATGTCACCCCGTCGCCCTCGGAGGAGACCGAGATCGGCCGCAAGATGTACGCCAATCCCGCGAACCGCTCCGGATCGCTGGGTACCGCCATCAGCGAGGCCGTGGAGCGTGCTCTGCACGTGCCCGAGAACAAGGGCCGCTACCAGCTGGGTAGTGTTCTGAACCAGGTGCTTCTGCACCAGTCCATCATCGGTCTTGAGAGCTACACCGCGCTCGAGCAGCTGGGAGAGTACCCGGACGTGGTCATCGGTTGCGCGGGTGGCGGCTCCAACCTGGGCGGCCTCATCGCCCCGTTCATGAGGGACAAGCTCACCGGCGTGCATCCTGACACCCAGTTCATCGCCGTCGAGCCCGCCAGCTGCCCGTCACTCACGCGCGGCCGCTTCGCCTACGACTTCGCCGATACTGGCCAGACCTGCCCGCTGTGCAAGATGTACACCTTGGGCAACGGCTTCATGCCCAGCCCTGACCATGCCGGAGGCCTGCGCTATCACGGCATGAGCCCGATTATCTCGCAGCTCAAGCATGATGGCTTCCTGGATGCCGTCTCCGTCAAGCAGACCGACGTCTTCGCCGCCGCCACCGAGTTCGCCAAGCTCGAGACCATCCTGCCCGCACCCGAGAGCGCCCATGCCATCTGCGTGGCCATGGAGGAGGCTCGCAAGTGCGCCGAGACCGGCGAAGAGAAGGTCATCCTCTTTGGCCTCACGGGTACCGGCTACTTCGACATGACGGCATACGAGGCCTATGAGGCCGGTAGGATGATCAACCACATCCCCACGGACGAGGAACTCGAGATCGGCTTCGCGACCATCCCCGCTGTCCCCGGCATCCAAGCCGCGGGTGGACTGCCGATCGAGTAGAGCTGCTGTACCGATTCTTGAGGCGGGGGGCATGCCGTGTTGCGGCATGCCCCCCGCAGCGTTATGGCGGCTGCCCGCTTACAGACGCTCGTCGTTCAGCCGCTGGATGCAGTGCACCAAGGCGAGCTGCCTTGAAGGATAGTCCGCCAGAGTGGGGCGGATGTACTTGCCGGAAAGCTTCGCGATGTCCTTCGCCAGGGCATCCATCCGAGGTATGGATGAGAGATGCTCGCTGTTGATGGAGATCTGCTTGTAGCCCATGCGTACGAACACGTTCATGCGTTTGAGATCGAATGCATGCTGTTCGCGATCGAGATGGGTGAGATCGGATTGGTACTCCGCCAACACTTTGGCGCTCCTCCAGAGGAAGTCGGGTTTGAGCGTTGGGCGCCCCAGTGCGGCCTGCCCAGCTTTATCCAGCGTGATGGATGGATTGAGTTCGAGGGCGTTCAGGTGGTACCCACCTAGGTTGTAGGGGAGGCTGAGCCGCATCGCCGCCTCGATCTCCTTCGGTGAGGCGGCGTTCTCGATCACCAGCGAGAGCGCCTTGCGCGCCAGGGCAGATCCGTGACAGCGGGAGAGACGGGTCAGAAGCGCCTTCGCGCTCGAGATGGTCATGAGCGGCTCGATAGGTTCCATCCCGGTGGGCGAGAACTCGTTGAAGCGGTAGGTGGAACAGAGCCTGAAACCGTAGAAGATGAGTTCCTGCAAGGTCGAACTCCGTGCGAGCTGAAGGAAGCAAAGCTCCGGACTGGAGACGGCGAGCCCTTCGTGGATGGGGACGATGCAGGACACCCTGCCAGTGCCCTCGTAGTGGCAAACGAGATCGGAATGCTTCCGGCGGTCGTTCTCGCTGGTGATGAGTGCGTGAATGGGGAGCGAGAGGCCGTATTCCGCCACAAGGAGCTCCATCTCCCGCTTCGTCAAGGAGAGCGAGTACCTGTTTGGCGCGGGAACCGGCGCAGAAGGCACTCTGCGGGTTCGCATCCAGTATCTGTATGCGGTGGCTCCCGCCAGGATTATGTCCACTGTCCCTCCTTCTCACACGAATCGCGATGGTTGATGTAAAAGAATCGAGAATCCGGAATATTCTATCCTGAACAGAAGGGGTCCGGGCACTCTTCGAGTTCCGAAACCGGCTCGTGCAGCTGGAATCGCGTCTGGAAACCGGCTCCCGAGAAGTAAACAATCCGGATTCTCGATTATTTTACATCAATGGCCACGATTTCTGGAAAACTCAGAGCAGAGCACGAATGACACGACTTGCAAGCAGCACGCCCATGGCCTCCGGCATGTACGAGAGCGTGCCCAGGTTGCTCCGTTCGCTACGGGCGGCGCCCTGGGCACTTGCCACGTCCACGGGCTTTTCCACGGAATACAGCACCTCGAGGTGCTCGATGCCGCGTGCCCGCGCTTCCTTGCGCATGACCTTGCACAGCGGGCAGACGCTCGTGTCGTAGATGTCGTCGAAGCGGAACTGCAGCGGGTCGAACTTGTTGCCCGCGCCCATGCTCGAGACCAAGCGCAAGCCACGTTCCTGTGCATAGAGCGCGACTGCCAGCTTGCTCGCCACGGTGTCGATGCAATCCACGATGTAGTCGGGCCGGGGCAGGGGAGTCCCGTCGTCCGCACAGAACAGGCTCACGAGATTCTCCGGCAACACGAAGCAGTCGCGCACGTCAACGCGACATGCGGGGTTGATGTCGGCGATCATGCGCGCTGCAACATCCACCTTCTTGCAGCCCAGTGTGCTGTGGAAGGCGAGCGCCTGTCGGTTCAGGTTGCTCTCCTGTACGACATCGTGGTCCACCAGCAGCAGGTGCCCCACACCCGCACGTGCCAGCGCCAGTGCGCAATGCGACCCCACGCCGCCCAACCCAAGCACCGCCACGTACGCCTGCGCCAAGAGCTCGACACCCTCTGCGCCTATCATGAGGCGTGTCTTACTGTGCCCATCCACCGTGACGCTCCAAGTACAGACGCATGGACTCCATGGTGATGTCCGAGCGGTTGATGATACCAACAATCTTCCCGCCATCCGTCACGGGCACCTTCTTCAGATGGTTGCTGCCAAGCACGTGGCATATCTCCTCGATGCTCGAGTGGATATCCACGCTGATGACACCCGCCGTGGCGATGCTCACCGCAGGACGGCTCATGATATCGTCGATACGCTGCAGCTGGTCGTCATCTCCGCTGCTCACGCTCACGATCATGAGGGAGATGGGGTCCACGAAGCTGCTGCCGCGCGCGCCTATGGCGCGGATCACATCGCCGTCGCTGATGAAACCTATGGGCTCCCCGTCCTCGTCCACGATGGGCGCGGCACTGATGTTCTTGCTCGTGAACAGGCGCACCGCGTCGGCCACCAGGGCATCCTGCGGCAGGCTGAAGACCTCGCGATGCATGAGGGACTCCACCGTGCCACGGCGCTCACCTGCAATGTCGCTCTTGACGATGTCACTTTCCTTATCACGGACCATGATGATGACCATGATGAAGGCGGCGAAGCACAGTAGTGCCTGTAGCGCGAAGGCGATGTTGAAGCCACGGGTGTATGCCATCGTGCTGCCCAGCGAATCCGTGAGCCCGGTGCCCACCAAGCTGTAGGTGCTGATAACCAGCGCCGTGCCCAGCGAGCCCGCCACCTGCCTGAACGTGTTGTTGACCGCATTGCCGTGGTTCATGACCCTGTTGTCAAGCGCATTGAGCCCCCAGGTGCTCACGGGCATGTTGATAAGTGAGAAACTGAAGCTGCGTGCACACATGAGAACGGCGAGAGCCACCATGCCGATGCTGGGTGTGATGAAGCAAACCGCCAGCGTGGTGAGCGTGAGCAGACCTGTGCCCAAGATGCTCATGCCGCGCGGTCCATGCTTGTCGAACCAGGACCCGTTGATGGGGCTCATGACCGCCATCACGACAGCACCGGGAAGCAGCACCAAACCGGTGATCGTGGCGCTCTGCCCGCACAGGTCTTGGACGAACAGGGGAATGAGCACCGCGTTGGCCATCGTGGCGGCTTGCACCACCATGGGGATGATGGTACCCACCAAGAAACGGCGGTTGGCCAGCACGCGCACCTGCAGCATGGGTGTTTCCATGGACAGCTGCCGCCGGAAGAAGAAGAACAGCACCACGCCGCCCACGAGCAGCGGAATCAGGGCGAGGAGCGACGGCCCACGCGAACCGACGACGCTGAAGCTGTACAGCACGAGGCCAAAGCCCAGCGAGGACAGGATGACACTGGGTTTGTCCAACGGAATCGCGTCACGGTTGCCTTCCTTCACCTTCTCAAGGAAGATGCAGGCGAGCAGGATGATGATGAGCGCCAGCGCGGCGACGCAGTAGAACATGACGTGCCAGTTCCAGCGGTCGATGATGACGCCGGAGATGACGGGGCCGAAGGTGGGTGCCACGCCGATGATGACGCCGAACCAACCCATCGCCACGCCTCGACGCTCCGTGGGGAAGGTGAGCAGCATAACGGTCATGACCATGGGCATGAGGACGCCGGCGCCTAGAGCTTGGGTGAGGCGGCCGGCAAGTAACACGCCGAAGTTTGGGCCCCACGCGCAGAGCACGGTGCCCAAAGCGAATATCAGCTCACTGGTGATGAACAGTTTGCGCGTATCGAAGCGATCCTGCAGATAAGCGCTGATGGGAATCATGATGGCGTTCACCATCGTGAAACCGGTGGCCAGCCACTGCACCGTGCTCGCGTCCACCTGCAGGTCCTTCATGATGGAGCTGAACGCGGGGTTCACCAGTGTCTGGTTGAGGATGGTCAGGAAGCAGCCGCTGATGAGAACGGCCAGCATGATGAGCTGTTTACGAGTGATTCCCAGCTTCATGATGATGCATCTACTTGCTTACCTTGTGGGT
This sequence comes from Coriobacteriales bacterium, assembly GCA_017434185.1. GTDB lineage: Bacteria > Actinomycetota > Coriobacteriia > Coriobacteriales > RUG844 > RGIG2431. The sequence continues at coordinate 780 of JAFRFV010000007.1, read as the reverse complement.
GCCGGTGTTCACGTCGTAGGCGATGGCAGGGTATTCGAGACCCAGGTTCTTGGCGCTCTCGAACTCGATGCGCACCACACCGTTCTCGTAGCTGATGTCACTGGGCCAGTAGTACTCGCTGTCGAAACTGTCGATGCGCTTGACGGTGTTACCGTTCTTGTCCGCGATGAACAGCGACGGGCCGTAGTAGCCGGTCACATAGATGTTGTCGTTCTCGTCGAAGCAGGCGTGGGCGGATGCACCGCCAAAGTCCTTGTTCTTCCAGACCTCACTGCCCTGCTCGAGCTCGAGGCAGATCAGATCACCGCCGGCGACCAGGTAGTAGTGGTCGTTGTGGAGCAGCAGGTCGTTCACGCGGTCGAGTTCCGTCATGTCATACGACGGGGTGATGTAGACCCACAGGTCCACTAAGCTGTCGGTCTGACCGGTGACGACGGCATACTCCTGGGCGTCTTCGGTGACGCGCTCGAAGATGATCTTGGTGGCCTTGGGGGTGCGGACATGGGTACCGCTGGGGTCGGGCACGTTCTCGGGGTTGAAACTGGGGTCGACCAACGCGTCGGGGTCGCTGGAATTGGTGGGATTGGCGGTGGGGGCCGGCTCAGGTGTACCGAAGGGGTTGTTGCAGCCCGTCATGAGGGTGAGAGCGGCGCCCAGGGCGACCGCGCAGAGAACGAGGGAAATCTTCCTTTGCATGATCACAGCCTTCCTCCTTGGATGTGGATTCCTGCGAATCCCATTCTAGCAAAGCCGCCATGCACCGCCCTCATGCTTCGGGGG
>JAFRFV010000091.1 GCA_017434185.1 Coriobacteriales bacterium | reverse complement strand
ATCAAGTTGGATGCCCAGGACCAGACGCTGTGCTTCGTGCCCCGCGAGGACATCGCCCGTTGTTTCCAGCCCGACTCCATGCTCTCCGCCATGTATCCCGGCTTCGAACCCCGCGCCGAGCAGGTCGAGATGGCCTGTGAGGTGCAACGCGCTTTCAGCACCGATGGTATCAGCGCCATCGAAGCCGGCACCGGGGTGAGGAAGAGCATGGCTTATCTCCTGCCCGCGGCGCTCCTTGCACAGGGCAACGGCATCGGCGTGGGCGTGGCCACCAAGACCAACGCCCTGATGGACCAACTCATCTACAACGAACTCCCGCGCTTGGCCAAGCAGCTTCCGCAGGGCCTGCGCTACGTTGCCATCAAGGGTTACGAGCATTACCCCTGCCTGCGCAAGATGCAGGCCATGGCGTCCATGGACCCCGAACCGAGCGAGGACGAGGACGGCAAGCGCCGTGACCTCGCCCGGATCACGCTGCTGGCCAGCATCTACGCCTTCCTGGATCAGAGCGCGTGGGCGGACTTCGACGCCATCCCCCTGCATTGGAGCGATCTGCCGCGCAAGGCGATCTGCGCCAGTTCCGGCGATTGCCTGCACAACCGCTGCCGCTTCTTCCCGCAGTTCTGTCTGATCCACGGCTTGCGCCAGATGGCCAGGTGCGCGGACATCGTGGTGACCAACCACGCGCTCCTGTTCCGCGACGCCGCGAGCGAGGGGGCGCTGCTGCCTCCCATCCGCCATTGGATCGTGGACGAGGCCCATGCGGTGGAAGACGAGGCGCGCAAGCAACTGTCGCTCTGTGCTGACGTGCGTGACCTGCGTGGTGAGCTCGCACACCTTGCCAAGGGGCCTTCCAGCGTGATGGCGCACGCCATACGCAAGGCCAAGCAGGTGGAAGGCGGCCAGCTCATCACCATCTGCGCGGTCAAGGTGGAGGAGGAGGCCAACCGCTGCGACGCCATCGCGGAGTCGTTCTTCAGCTTCGTCAAGGACCTTGCGGAACACGCGGAGAAGAGCTCGTACGACGTGGTGGAGCTGTGGGTGAACGAACAGCTGCGCGAGACAGGCACATGGAGCGTGGTCGCTGGCACCGGGCGCTCGCTCGCGAACCATCTGACCACCCTGACGGACCTGTGCAAGGAACTGCTCTCCTGCATCGACAGTCAGGAGAGTCGCCTGTGGGATGTCGCCGCCGATGTCAAGGGCAGCTGCTGTCACCTGGAGGAGGCCCGCGACGCCGTTGACCTGTGCGTGAACGTGCAGGACCCCGATTACGTGTACTCGGCCAGCCTCAACCGTCGTCCGGACGTACCCGCGGAGGCGCTCAACGCGTCGCTGCTGGACGTGGGCAACGCACTGAACCAGCTCTTCTACCCGCGCGTGCAGAGCGTCGTGTACACGAGCGCGACCATCGCGACCGGCGAGTCGTTCGAGCACTTCAACCATGCCGTGGGTCTGGATCTGCAGGAGGCGGGGCGCTGCCGTAGCCTCAAGCTGAGTTCCAGCTATGACTTCCAGCGCAACATGACGGTGCTCCTGCCCTACGACATGCCCGACCCCACATGCGGCAAGCTCTATACCGAGGCGCTCTGCGACCTGTTGCTGGACGTGCACGAGGCCATGGGCGGTTCGACACTCACGCTGTTCACCAACCGTAAGGAGATGGAGCACGTGTACAACGCGATCCATCCGCGCCTGAGCGAGCTGGGCATCCCGCTGCTGTGCCAGAGCAAGGGGTATTCCGCCAAGCGCCTGCGCGACGAGTTCCTGGCCAACAAGCAGACCTCGCTCTTCGCACTCAAGAGCTTCTGGGAGGGCTTCGACGCGCCCGGCGATACGCTGCGCTGCGTGGTGATCCCCAAGCTGCCCTTCGCCCGCCCCACCGACCCGCTCTACCTGGAGCGCGAACTGCGTGAGAGGAACGCGTGGCAACGCTATTCACTGCCGGAGGCCATCCTGGACTTGAAGCAGGCCGCCGGTCGACTCATCCGCAGCTCGACCGACAGGGGAGTGCTGCTGCTGTGCGACAGCCGTCTGCTCACCAAGTTCTACGGTGCGCGCTTCCTGGGTTCGCTGCCGTCGCAGAACCAGCTGCGCCTGAGTGTCGACGATGTGGGTGCCTTCCTGCGTTCCTGGGAGTAGGGGATAAGCGCGTCCCGACGGGGGCGCACGGCACACACACTTCCCGTAGACGAGCCGCGACACGCGAGAAAGCCTTCTGTGTGTGCGGAGATGGGTGTGAAAACGCCCGAAAGCGCCCGTTGGCGCACACATACTTCCCGCAGAGGTCAAGTCCATATCGGTGTGTAAATTCGCAGTCACCGGATCCTTCGCCTATGCCGCCTTTGCCAGTTCCCTCTGCATTCTCGCCACCTTCAGCAGCTCGGGTCGCTTTT
>JAFRFV010000090.1 GCA_017434185.1 Coriobacteriales bacterium | reverse complement strand
GAGACCGGCGACCAGCAGGATCAGGTAGATGTAGAGATAGGTGCTGTCACCCACGTTCACGTTCAGGAAGGACAGGGTCTCGTAGACCTTGGGGAGTGCGTATTCCTTGAGCGCCGCAATGCTGCCTATCGCGAGACCAGCGGCGATGAGCGCCTGCAGGATGCTCTCCATGATGAAAGGCCCGCGTATGAAGCCGTTGGACGCACCCACCAGACGCATGATGGAGATCTCCTTGCGACGGGCGAGGATGGCCAGACGGATGGTGTTGTTGATGAAGATGAAGGTGACGAACACCAACAGCGCGACCAGGCCGAGGCCCGCGTAACGGATGGCGGTGGTCACCTTCACCAGTTTGGTGACGGTATCCTGCCCGTACTTGATGGATTCGGCGGGATTGTCCGGCCTATCGGCCACACGTAGGAAGGTCTCGTTGTTCAGGATCTGCTCCGCCACGTTGTTGGCCTGTGAGACATCCACCAGATCGATGTCGAGCGAAGCGGGCAGCGGGTTGGTGCCGTCCAGCTGCTCGATGATCTCCGGATTGGAGGTCATGGTGGTGGTGAACTTCTCGAGCGCCTCCTCCTTGGAGGTGTACTTGACGTTGCTCACGTAGGGCAGGTTGTTGACCCAGGTCTTGAGCGCGTCCACATCCTTGCTGTCGGCGTCGTCGGAGATGAAGACCTGGATGGAGACCTTGTCCTCGACGCTCTCCACGACCTTCTCCACCATTACGCCGGCGATCATGAAGATGCCGATCACGAACAGCGACAGGAAGATGGTGATGACGGCGCCCAAGCTGGTGGACCAGTTGCGCTTGAAATTGATGAACGCTTCCTTGATGTAATAGAAGATGTTAGTCATCGAGACCATACACCCCCTGATCCTCATCGCGCACTATGCGCCCGTTGTCCAAGGCGATCACGCGACGCCGCATGCTGTTGACCATCTCCTTGTCGTGGGTGGCCATCACGACCGTGGTGCCGTTGCGGTTGATGCGCTCGAGCAGACGCATGATGCCCAGCGACGTCTGGGGGTCCAGGTTACCCGTGGGCTCATCGCAGATGAGCAGCGGCGGACGGTTGACCACGGCACGGGCGATGGACACACGCTGCTGCTCACCACCGGAGAGCTGATCGGGCTTCTTGTCCATCTTGCTCTCCAGACCCACCAGACGCAGGGCTTCGGGTGTCTGGGTGCGCACGACGTGACGGGACTTGCCGATGACCTCCAAGGCGAAGGCCACGTTCTCGAAGGCCGTCTTGTTGGGCAGGAGCTTGAAGTCCTGGAAGACACAACCGATGTTGCGACGCAGGTACGGGATGCGCCAACGACGCATGGCGGTCAGGTCCTCCCCCGCCACCAGCAGACGTCCGCGCGTCGCCACGAGCTCGCGGTTGAGCAGACGGATGAACGTGGACTTACCGGAGCCGGAATGACCCACCAGGAAGACGAACTCACCGGGATAGATGTCCAGGGTGATGTCATCCAAAGCGGCCTTCTTGGGCTGCGCGGGATAGATCTTGGTCACGTTCTTGAAACTGATCACCGGGGTGCCGGTACGGCGCAGGGCCTGCTGGGCACCGGGATCGACCATGGGAAGGGAAGCGAGCGTGCTCTGCCCCACGCGGGGGATGCTGCCCGTGCCCTGATCCACGGCCTTGAAACTGCCCGTGTTCTGTGAGACACGGGGGATGCTGCCCGTGCCCTGGATGGCGTCGGCAGCTTCCTGTGATGATTGTCTTGTGTGTTTAGCCACTGATCCACTCCGATCGAGACCGTATTGCGACTGGTATTGCGACGAATGATTCTAACCCATCAGGCGCTGCAGGTGGCGACGCACCACAGCATCTACAGGCGTGTTACCGGCAAAGGGCCTTGACGGCGGCCACTATGGCCGCAGCATCGAGTTCGAATTTCGCCAGCAACTCGTCTATGCCACCGGAGGTACCGAAGCTGTCCTTCACGCCCACGAAGCGCTGGGGGCAGGGGTGGTTCTGAGCCAGGAACTCGGCGACTGCGGAGCCCAGACCTCCATAGATGGAGTGCTCCTCGGCGGTGACGATGCGGCCGGTCTTCCGCACGCTCTCCAGCAGGGTGGCGCCATCGAGGGGCTTGATGGAGTACATGTCGATGACCTCCGCCTCGATGCCCTCCTGCTGCAGCGCATCGGCCGCCTTGAGCGCCTGCGCGACCTCGAGACCGCAGGCGGCGATGGTCACGTCAGCACCCTCGCGCAGGATGGCACTGCCACCCAGTTCCAGCTGGGAGCCCTGGGCATAGACGGCGGGGACTCCGGCGCGGCCAAGGCGGATGTAGAAGGGGCCGGGTGTGGTTGCGGCAAGACGGATGGCACTGCGCGCTGCCTGGTAGTCGGCCGGCACGAGAACACGCATGTTGGGCAGGCCGCGCATGAGGGAGATATCCTCGAGCATCTGGTGGCTGCCGCCATCGGGTCCCACGCTCACACCGGCATGGGTGGGGGCCACCTTGACGTTCAGGTTCGCGTAGCAGACGGTGTTGCGGATCTGATCGTACGCGCGTCCGGTGCCGAACACGGCGAAGGAGCCGGTGAAGACCACCTTGCCCGCAAGGGATAAGCCCGCGGCGACGTCGATCATGTTCTGCTCGGCGATACCCACGTTCACCAAACGCTTGGGATCGGCGGCGCCCAGTTTGGCGGTGGTGGTGGAACCAGAGAGGTCCGCGTCGACAGCATAGACATCCAGGCCTTCACCCAGGAGTTCGACCAGGGTCTGGCCGTAGGCGGCACGGGTGGCCTTGTTGCCGGCCGCAGCGGATTCCTGCGGGGTCAGAAGCGTGATAGCCATGCTAAGCCTCCTTCTTGCCAAGATCCGCCAGTGCCACTGCCAGCTGCTCCTTGTTGGGAGCCTTGCCATGCCAGCCGGCCTGGCCCTCCATGAACGAGACGCCCTTGCCCTTCACGGTGTGCGCGAGAACGCAAACCGGGGCATCGTCGCATGCCTTCGCGCTGTTCAGGGCAAGGAGAAGGGCATCCATGTCATGACCGTCCACCTCGATGACCTTCCAACCGAAGGCGAGGAACTTGTCCGCGATGCTGTTGGGACTGCAGACATCGTCGATGCAGCCGTCGATCTGCAGCTGGTTGTTGTCCACGATCGCCACCAGGTTGGAGAGCTTCCTGTGAGCGGCGAACATAGCGGCTTCCCAGACCTGGCCTTCCTGCAGCTCGCCGTCGCCCAGCAGGGTGAAGACGGTGGGAGCGGCGGGGTCATCCTGCAGACCTAGGGCGAGACCCGCGGCGATGGAGAGGCCTTGACCGAGCGAACCGGTCGAGACCTCGACGCCGGGCAGTTTGAGGCAATCCGGATGGCCCTGCAGACGGCTGCCCAGCTTGCGTAGGGTGGACAGCTCACTACGGTCGAAGTAGCCCGCGTTGGCCAGGGTGGCGTAGAGCACGGGAGCCGCATGGCCTTTGGACAGGATGAAGCGATCGCGGGCGGGGTCCTTGGGATCGGCCGGGTCGTGCTTCAGGACGCCCCCGAAGTACAGCGCGGTCATGATGTCTGCAGCGGAGAGCGAACCACCGGGGTGGCCACTACCGGCACAGGCCAGCATCTCGACGATGTCGCAGCGGATCCGTCTCGCTTGCTCTTCCAGTTCGATTCTGTTCACAGTCTCTCCTATCCGGACGTACGCTTGCAGTGCCTGGCTTGACGTGCTCCAACACGCTCCATCATCCCTGGGGTTCCTGTGAGACCCTCCAGCGATGATAGGCGATGATGAACTGATCGAGGTCCCCATCCTCCAGCACGGCGTCGACGTTGCCGGTCTCGACGCCGCTGCGAACGTCCTTCACGAGCTGGTAGGGATACAGGACGTAGTTGCGGATCTGACTGCCGAAGGAGTTCTCCATCTTGGGACCGCGCAGCTCCTGGAGCTCGGCATCGCGGCGTGCCTTCTCCACTTCGTACAGGCGGGCACGCAGGATGCGCATGGCGGTCTCGCGATTCTGTATCTGCGACTTCTCATTCTGGCAGGTGACCACGATGCCCGTGGGCAGGTGGGTGATGCGGACGGCGGAGTCGGTGGTGTTGACGCACTGACCGCCGGGACCGCTGGAGCGGTACACGTCGATGCGAAGGTCGTTGGGGTTGATCTCGACCTCGACGGAATCCGGGATGACCGGCAGCACCTCCACGCTCGCGAAGGTGGTGTGGCGACGCTTCTTGTCATCCGTGGGAGAGATGCGCACCAGACGGTGGACGCCCTTCTCGGCGCTGAGCATACCGAACGCGGTGCGCCCTTGCACCGGGAAGGTGACCTTGTCGAAGCCCAGGAGTTCGCCGGGCACCGCATCGTTGACGGTCAGGTCCCACTTGCGACGCTCGCAATAACGCTGGTACATCTTGAAGAGCATGCCGGCCCAGTCCTCGGCTTCCAAGCCACCAGCGCCGGGGTTGACGCTCACGATGGCATCGCCGGAATCGAATTCCCCGGTGAACCAGGAGGCCAACTCGAGCGCGTCGATGGACTTGGTGAGCTTGGCGATGCCGTCGTTCACCTCCTGGGCCATGGATTCATCATCCTCCATGCAGGCGAACTCGTTGGCGACCTCGATGTCGTCCAGCAGGGCTTTGGCGGCATCGTAGTCCTCGCAGTCACCACGCAAGGCGGCAGCCTTGCTCATGGTCTCCTGTGCGGAGGCCTGGTCGTTCCAGAAGCCGGGCTGGGCGGAGAGCTGCTCCAAGCGGGCGACCTCCTGCCGCTTGCTGTCGATATGCAGGTACTCGCCCACCTCCTGGATGCGCTGTGCGAGACGTGCTATCTCCTGTTGCCTGTTCTCGATCATCTACAGACCCGCCCCATGGCACTTCTTGAACTTCTTCCCGCTGCCGCAGGGGCACAGATCGTTGCGCCCCACGTTGGCGAAGGGATCGTCCTTATCCTTCACATAGGTCGTGGGTTTGGCCATCTCGCCGGGTTGGGGACGCTGCCCCGCAGCCGCGGTGGCGGGGGCGTTGCGCTGCAGCTTGGGAGCCTTCATACGGCTCCCATCATCACCATCGGGCGATGCCGGGCCACTGAAACGGGCACCGGCGAGATTGCTGGGCTGCTGCTCGGGAACGGCCATCTGGATGCGCATGATGGTACGCAGGTAATCCTCGTACATGGTCGCCACGAGCTCACCGAAGGCGGCATGGGCCTCGGTCTTGTATTCGGTCAGGGGATCGCGCTGACCAAGAGCGCGCAGACCGATACCGGTCTTGAGATAATCCATGTCCTGCAGGTGGTTCATCCAACGGGTGTCGATGACACGCAGCATGACCAACGCCTCGAGCTTGCGCACCTGCTCCTCGCCCAGCGCCTCCTCCTTCTGGGCATAGAGTTCCTCTACCTTCTCCACCAACACGTCGACCAGGGTGTCGACGTCCTCGTCGTGCTCGAGCTGTTGCGGGTCGATATCGGGATTGCCGGTGAGTTCCTTGAACCAGGCACGGAGGCCGTCCCAGTCCCAATCATCGGCCGCCTCGTGCTCGCTGCAGTAACGGGAGACCTCGGTACGCACGGTGTCGACCGTGATCTCCTGCACCTTGGAGTGGATATCCTTGCCATCCAGGATGCGGTTGCGCTCGGCATAGATGACCTCGCGCTGCTGGTGCATGACCTCGTCGTACTCGAGGACGTGCTTACGCGTGGAGAAGTTCATCGACTCGACCTGGCGCTGCGCGTTCTCGATCGCCTTGGAGACCATGCCCGCCTGGATGGGCATGTCGTCGGGCATCTCGGTGCGCTCCATCATGCGGGAGATACGGTCCATGCGGTCGCCGCCGAACAACCTCATGAGGTCATCCTCGAGCGAGAGGTAGAACTGGGTCTCACCGGGGTCGCCCTGACGGCCGGAACGACCGCGCAGCTGGTTGTCGATACGACGGGATTCATGACGCTCGGTACCGATGACCATCAGACCGCCGGCTTCGAGCACCTGATCATGCTCAGCGGAGCAGATGGCCTTCGCCTGCTCGAGGGCGCGCTCGCGCTGCTCGTCGGTGGCCTCCTCGACGGGGATGCCCTGCCTCACCAGCAGGTCGCCCACCATCTCCTGCGGATTGCCACCAAGCAGGATATCGGTACCACGACCGGCCATGTTGGTCGCGATGGTCACGGCGCCCTTGCGCCCTGCCTGGGCGACGATGTGCGCTTCGCGCTCATGGAACTTGGCGTTCAGGATCTCATGCTTGATGCCGCGTTTGTTGAGCAGGCGGGATAAGCGCTCACTGCTCTCGATGGAGACGGTGCCCACCAGGATGGGCTGGCCATGGGCGTGGCGACGCTGGATGTCATCGGCCACAGCGTTGAACTTGGCATCGATGGTTCGGTAGACCAGATCGTCCTGATCCTTGCGGATGACAGGGCGATTGGGCGGGATGGCGACGACCGGCAGCTTGTAGATCTGACGGAACTCGGCATTCTCGGTCATAGCGGTACCGGTCATACCCGAGAGCTTCTTGTAGAGACGGAAATAGTTCTGCAGCGTGATGGTGGCAAGGGTCTGGTTCTCCTCGCGCACGAGCACGCCTTCCTTGGCCTCCAACGCCTGATGGAGACCTTCGGAGTAACGGCGCCCCTCCATGGTGCGGCCGGTGAACTCATCGACGATCTTGACCTCACCATCGCGCACGATGTAGTCGACATCCCTGTGGAAGAGGAACTGCGCGCGCAGCGCCTGCTGCAGGTGGTTGGCCATCTGGCCGGAGGGATCGGCATAGATGTCATCGATGCCCACCAGGGTCTCGACGCGCTTGAGACCGGTCTCGGTGGTGGCGATAAGGTGCTTGGCCTCATCCATCTCGAAGTCGACGTCACGACGCAGATAGGGCATGACCTTCGCGAACTTCTGGTAGGTCTCGGCCGCCTTGGTGCCCGCACCGCTGATGATGAGCGGCGTGCGCGCCTCATCGATCAGGATCGAGTCGACCTCGTCGACGATGGCGTAGGCATGGCCGCGCTGCACGCGGTCGGCGGCACGGGTGACCATGTTGTCGCGCAGGTAATCGAAGCCGAACTCGGAATTGGTACCGTAGGTGACGTCAGCCTGATAGGCGGGGATCTTCTGGGCCTGGCGCATGCCGTTCTGGATGAGACCCACCTCCATCCCCAGGAAGCGGTAGATCTGGCCCATCCATTCGCTATCGCGCTTGGCCAGGTAGTCATTGACGGTCACGATATGCACGCCGGTGCCGGGGATGGCGTTGAGGTAGCCGGCGAGAGTGGAGACCAGGGTCTTGCCTTCACCGGTCTTCATCTCGGCGATGTTGCCCTCATGCAACGCCATACCTCCGATGAGCTGCACGTCGAAGTGACGCAGACCGATGGTGCGTACGGATGCCTCGCGCACGGTGGCGAAGGCTTCGGGCAGCAGGTCGTCCAGACTCTCGCCCTCCTGGTAGCGCTGACGCAGCTTCTGGGTCTGAGCACGCAGGTCATCATCGGAAAGGGCGTGGATCCGGGGCTCCATCGCGTTGATCTCCTGGACGATGGCCTCGTAACGCTTTATCTGCTTGCCCTCACCGGCGGTGAGGAGCTTGGAAAGGAATCCCATGCGATTCTCCCTTTGCTTGGAGCTGTCGTGTGGCGGCACGGATGCCACCAAGTATGTAACTTTAACATAATGGAGGGCAGCTTGGGGGCCACCGTACGGCAGTGTAGCCGAGCCGTCAGGTCGAGAGGGCTCGGAGAGGCTCATCCTCCTCGCTGCTTATGAACTCCTCGTAGATCCTGCGCGTGCGGCTCGACAGGGGCACCCCCAGTTCATCGTTCACGAAACGGCTGCACCGCTCGAAGGTGTCGATGGCTGCAGCACGTTGACCGGCCACTATCTGGGCGCGCATGAGAGCACGGAACACATCCTCGCGCCGTGAGCCATGGATGAAGGCCTCGCGCGCGAAGCGCAACGCCGAGAACCCATCGTTCATGTCCGCCGCCCACTCCGCAGCCCTGACCATGCAATCCACGAAGACCTCCCGAAGCACCTGATCGAGTTCGCAGATCGTGGGGCTGCGGTGGTCACCTCCTAACAGGGAACCCCGGTACAGCGCGAGGATCTCCGTGTAGTCCGCCATGAGTCGGCGTGTGTCCAGATGCCTGTCCATGACGAGGCGCGACAGCTCGAGCAGGCGCTCGACATCCGTTCCCACCAACGCGTCGCTGGCCCAGCAGGAACCCGCATTGTGCCCGAAGAAGGGAAGATCGTCCCTCTTGGAACAACCCAAGCCCTTGCGGATGTAGCTCCAGACCGTATAGAAGCAGTTACGGCTCTGCTTGAGATCGGAATCCGGCCAGAGTTCATCGCAGAGACGATCCCTGGAGACACCACTGCCCTTGTGGAGGACGAGGAATGCGACGACGGAACGCACCTTGCTCCTGTTCCACTCCTTCGATTCCAGGAACCTGCCATCAAGATAGACCTCGAAACCGCCCAGGAGTTTGACGTAGAGCCGCGACCGACACATGGGGGACGGTTCCGCATCCTTCTCCATCTCCATAGACGAAGCAGTCGCGAGCGCGGCGGGGAAACCATCCGTGCTTTGCGCATAGAGCGAGGCGAGTTGATCGCGCCCCAGGCCGCAGCGCCTGCACAGGCCTTCGTCGGCTGCTCCGCTGCTCACGACGGCTTCGAGCAGCTGCAGGCTCCGTCCCAGTGACGTGAGTGCCGCGTTGAGCATGACAGCGGTCCGTTGGCTCGCAGAAGGCCCGGCAAGGAGACCGCGCTCGTGACAATCGAGCAGGAGGAGGGCGCGGGATGTACCCTGGGCACCGTTGGCGAGTAAGCGTGATCTGGCTTGCGACAGGAGCGAGTCGAGGAACTCCGCATCCTGACGTTCCATCGAGTTCCGGTGGATGAGCCCAAGGTGCAGGGCGAGTCGGAATCCCAGGGACTCGTACAGGGCGCTTCCCTTGAACAGGGCGGAAGCCAGACGACTGGCTGCTCCACCCTCAGCAGCGCCACCCGCACACGTCATGAGATCGCAATGGAGCCGCATCACCTGGAGAAGGAGCTGCCAGGAAGCAGCTTCCCCATCATCCCCATCATCCAGGATGCGTGCCTCCCCGGAAGCCATCCGCGCAGCTGCGACACCCGGTTGCCTGCCCATGATGAGCTTGAGCAGTTCGAGCGATGCGTGCGCCGCAACGGGGATGCCCAAGCCCTCGCGCCTCACCGCCCCATCCAGGTCCTCCATCAGCGAACGCGCCTTGAAACCATCACCTGCCAGGAGCAGCGCCCAGGCACGCATGCACACGAGCGTGGGATGCGCGCCCACCCTTGGAAGGCACTGCTCGAGCAAACTCGCGATTTCGTTCGTCGGGCCACAGTCGAGCAGGTGCCAGCCCCAGCGCAGCAAGCCGATAGCGCAATCGTCGCTCGAACAGAGGCAGCCCAGCATCTTGAGGAGCCTCGTGACCGAGCCCCTCTCCAGAAGGAAACCCTGCAAACGCGGATCCGCCACGAGCTCCGAAAGCCAGGGCAGTCCTTCTGCTGGCAGAACCGCCTGCAGGTCCTGTGGAGAGACGGGGATGCTGCGGAAACTCCCCAGAAGCAGATCCATGCCAAGGAAGGGATACTCCTTGGCGAGCCAAGTTCGATCGAACGGATCCAAGTCCATTCCGAACGCATTGAGCGCCATGAAGCTGCCGTGCTCGATCAGGAGCATGAACAGAGCGGGGCGAAGCAGATGCTGGGGCAGCTCCTCCTGGAGCAACGATTTCACGCAGACCCGCAGGTTCCCCTCGTCCTGTGACCAGACGAGCCCGGGAACCTTGCACATACCGGTCAGGAGATCCTGATCGGCACTCAATGGATTGAAAGGGTCGAGGGTCGCGAGTTCCTGGGAGGACAATTCCAAGTCACGCGATTCGAGGAGGATGCGCGAGGGTTGCTGATCGGCCAGACGATCACGCGCGGGCGTGCAGCAGAGCATGACCTCGACACCCCGTGCGAGCAGCTCGTCGATGGCAGCGGAGAGCTCCTTCGTCCTGCGCTCGTCCAAGAAGGGCAGATCGTCGATCACCACCATGCGCAAAGGGCCTTCGAGCGTCTCCCCCAGCACGGGGAAGCTCCCATCGTCGAGCTGGCAGATCATGCCGGGGTCGTTCCCATCAACCCAGAGAACGCCGCCGCTCTGGAAGGTCTGGGCGACATAGGCCAATGCGAGGCTGGTCTTCCCGTAGCGTGCAGGGGCTCGCAGTTGTCGCAGGACGGTCCTGTCCGCCAGCAGACGTGCCAATAGATGCTTGCGTGGATGGAGCCGCTCGCCCCTCTTCCTCTTCTCCACTTCCATGTCGATCCCTCCCCCATGCAGAGCCGCTCGGCAGATGTGGAGCGGATGCTAGCAAAGTGGGAGGATGGACGGGAGTCCTTCCGTCGACCGGGCTTGGGAACCGTGCCCGATAAAGACAAAACGAGACACGACGACATCCCCGCCGCCATCAGGACGCCGTTCGGCCAGCGCTGTACTTTATCGTACTGTTGGAGTAAACATGGAGAGCCTAGAGGACACCCCTGAACAGGTGACCTGTCGTACTTCCCGCCATGCGTTCGACCTGTCCCTGGAATGCCTGCTGCAGGCGCTGGAGCGCGCCCAACGCCTCGGGCGCCGTCATCAGGCTCGCATCCACGATGAAACGCGAGACGCCGCAGGAGATCAGGTCCTGCACGGCGGGCAACACATCCAACGGAACGGAGTTGTACACATGGCCACGTCCATGGTCGTCCGTGCGCAGCGGGAACACATAACCCTTGGCATCCTGGAGTGCGAGCCCCCTGCGACGACGCGGACAGGTCCCGCAACGTCTGCCGCAGTCCCCCAGAGCCATGAACTGGCAGTGCTCGGTCACCATGAGCTCCTGCCGGCCCAGTACGGTGAGGGATAAGGACAACGGTTCCCCCGTCTGCGAGGCAGCCAGATCCTTGATCTGCGCCAGGGAGAGCTCGGGAGAGAGCCAGACGCGCTTCGCCCCCATGTCCTTGCAGGACGCCAAAGCGCTGGCGTTCATGATGCCCATGCGGGGACCACACTCCACCTGCGCACCCTTCGCCGCGGTCGCCACGAGCATCGACATGCTGTCGGCAACGACGGGCATGCCCTGATCCGCCAGCTCGAGCAATTCCGGCATCTCCGTATCGTGTGCGGTGGTGGGCATGAGCACCTGGACTTCGAGCCCCGGCAACCCAGCCAGGATGTCCCTGTCCGCAGAGCCCATGGAGAGCAGATCGAGCGCGGGAACGTATACCAAGCGCAGGCCCTGTTGGTAGGCCGCCTGTATGGTCTGGACATCGGCGCAGATGAGCGCCGCCTGCGCTTGCTCGACGGTCTGGACGCGACCGGCAGCCTTGCGCATGAAGCGGCGCGGGACCTGCAACGCCGTCCTGCTGGACCAGGGAGCGAGCACGAGCGCCTCGTATGCCGCGATGGCGTCACGACGCAGGTTGTGGAGCGCGCTGAAGCCCATGCCCACACCCTCGTCGAGTTGGATGTCCCAGGAGCGCACGCGATAGGCGGTGCCACCCAGCCTGCCCACATGTTCCATGATATCGGGCTCGGTCACCGCACGGGTGCGCGCAGCTTGCACCACAGCACCTGTGGCGACGCCCACCCTGCCCTGCGTGTCGCGGACGGCGATGCTCAGTGGCTCACCAAGACGCGCCGCAACCTGCATGCCCACTTCGCAGGGCCTACCGGGAGCGCTGTCCAATCCTTCCAGAGCACCGCCCAGGAGTTCCTGGCTGCGCACCCTGAACACGCGGTCACCGGGAGCGACGGGGCGCTCGACCACCATGCGACAACGGCTGCCGGCGGGTGCCACCAGCACTTCCCTACCCCCAACCTGGAAGTCGCGCAACACATGGGTGTGCCGTCCACGCGAGGTCCAGAACTCAAGGACATCACCCTGGGTGAGGGGCTTATCCGCACTGATCTCCACGAAACCGTCCTTGATACCGGTCACACGTCCAACGGGCACACCACGGTTGTTGGGGCGCTGGTAACTCATCATGGCATTACCGCGTTCACCTTCCAGATATGCGGTGGAGAAGCCCCGCGAGAACGCCTCCGCGAGCACGTCGCGCTCCTTCTGGGTGGCGCTGTAGTGCTGGGGGTCGGCCAACGCGCGATCGAGGCAGGCCCTATACGTCGAGACGACCAGTGACACGTATTCCGGGGACTTCATGCGCCCCTCGATCTTCAACGACGCGACCCCACTCGCGATGAGCTGCGGAAGGATGTCGATGGTGCACAGGTCCTTGGGCGAGAGCAGATGCTCGCCGGGAACGTCGCAGGATCGCCCATCCTGGTCGACCAGCTGGTAGGGCAGGCGGCATGGCTGGGCACACAGGCCACGGTTGGCGCTGCGGCGCCCTATGAGGGACGACATGAGGCATTGGCCGGAGTGGCAGATGCACAGTGCACCGTGCGCGAAGACCTCCAGCTCGATGCCCAGCTTGGAGAGCACCCCCAGTTCATCGAGGGAAAGCTCGCGGGCGAGCGTCACACGACTCGCACCCAGGCGCTTGGCCTGCAGGACACCCTGCGTGTTGCAGATGTTCATCTGCGTGCTGGCATGCACCTCGATCTGGGGGAACCACCCATGCAATGCGGATAGGAGCCCCAGATCCTGCACGATAACCGCATCGACGCCCCGTTGCCAAGCCTGGAGCACGAGTTCGATCGCTGCTCCCAGCTCCGCATCCAACAGGAGTGTGTTGGCGGTGAGATAGACCTTCACACCGGCCAGATGCGCCATACGGCAGGCCTGCTCCAGGTCGTCCAGACTCAGGTTCTTGGCGTTGCGGCGCGCGTTGAACTCGCCAAGGCCTAGATAGATGGCGTCGGCACCCGCCAGGAGTGCGGCGCGGAAGGAGCGCATATCTCCGGCGGGAGCGAGCAACTCCACGCTGTGTTGGGAGCGCTCCGCAGTGCCGGGCATTGGAGATTCCATGATGAAACCGTCCGATCCAAGTAACGAATTCCGGAATATATGGCCATAAGGGGGTGGCACCCCTCGAGGCCCAGAACATTTTAAGGCATAATGATACGTTGAGCGTCAAGGAGGTAACATGTCTTCACGAGCATCGAGGGTGCAACGGCGGAAGAAGACCCATTCCATACTCTTCTCTCTGGGTTTCTTCGCGACCGCGTTCATATTCGTCTGTGCGGTGGGCGTCATCGGCGTCGTCAAGCTGTGCGATTCCTGGCTGGTCGATCTGCCCGACTACAGCAGTGCCGATGCCTTCAACCTTGCCGAACCCACCAAGATCTACGCTGCGGATGGCGAAACGCTGCTCGCGGCACTGTACCTGGAGAACCGTGAGCCGGTGAGCTACGACGAGGTCTCCCCCTATGTCTTCCAGGCCACGGTCTGCACCGAGGACGAGCGTTTCTACAAGCATCACGGCGTCGACTACAGGGGCATCATCCGCGCCTTCTGGAACAACATGCGCTCAGGTGCCACTTCCGAGGGCGCCTCCACCATCACCCAGCAGTTCATCCGCAACACGATCCTGATCGACGAGATGAACGACATCACCCTGCGCCGTAAGGTGCGCGAGGCCTACCTGGCCATCCAGGTGGAGCGCATGTACAGCAAAGAGGACATCCTGATGATGTACCTCAACACCCTCAACTACGGCGATGGCGCCTATGGCATCCAAGCCGCCTCGCAGAACTACTTCTCCAAGGACGCCAGCGATCTGACGCTCTCCGAAGCCGCCCTGCTGGCCGGTCTTCCCCAGGCACCTTCCCGCCTGAATCCCTTCAACAACTACGAGGCCGCCATCGCACGCCGCAACACGGTGCTGCGCCGCATGCTCCGCAACGAGGCCATCACCCAGGAACAGTACGACGAGGCACTGGCGGAGACCATCGTGCTCGAGAAGAAGGACATGGGCAACAACGGCGTCTTCCAACAGCCGTACTTCGTGGACTTCGTCAAGCGTCAACTGCTGGAGGACTACACCGTCAACGAGATCTTCAAGGGCGGTTGGACCGTCTACACCACCTTGGACATGAACCTGCAGGCAGCAGCCGAATGGTCCTGCTACCGGGCACTCGAGGG
>JAFRFV010000089.1 GCA_017434185.1 Coriobacteriales bacterium | reverse complement strand
GTCATCCCCGTCAGCAGCAACGTGGACGCCAACGGCCGTCTCGAGTCGTTCTCCCTCGCTGTTCCCAACACGCAGATCGCGGTGAGCGCCTACTACAATTACCGCGGTGACAGCGACTCCCTCTCCTCCGTCGAATACACCATCAACGGTGTGGGCAGCGCCAGTGCGCTGTCCGTACTCGGTTCCATCCTGGGCCACGCGCAGCTGCCCTTCATCGAATTCGCCAACGCGTACATACTCCAGTTCTCCGCCACGAGCGCCGGCGCGATTTTCGTGGTCAACATCAACGAGGATGGTCAGCTGTTCGATATCCGGGGTGGCAATGACAACAGCATCATCTATACCAACGCGAACCCTTCGCACGAAGAGCGTGCCGGGCAGACCATCGACATCGCGCTGGATGCCTACTCCTCTTCCGCCACCTACGACGACAACGGCTTCCTCACCCACTCGGTCCAGAAGACCCAGGGCAGCACGATCACGGTCGACTGCAGCTACGAGCAGGTCGCAGACCCCTCCCGCGCGATGTCCATCTTCGGACGGCTGTACGCATAGCGCTGCCCAGCTCCATGCCGGCGCTCGGGCGCTCGCAACAACACGCGCTTAGTGCTATAGTGCGATTTGGAGGGGTGATGTCCGGCGGTCGGACGTCATGAGAAGCGGGAAACTGGATGGCATGATGAAGCAGCGTGGAAGCTTCTTCAGCAAGCATTGGTATCTTCTGGCCATCATAGGTCTTGGTTTCTACGTCGCCTACACTGAGGCGTATCGCTTCACCATGCTCATCGAGACCCCGCCCGCGGATGCGGTCTCGGGCATCGCTTATCTCACCGCCATCGCCTTGGCCGCCGTCGTATTGGTGCCCGCAACCTCCAAACCCCTGCGCCTCTACGAGAATCCCTTCTTCATAGGTATCATGTCCCTTTGGGTCGCCTTCGATCTGTATCTGCGCTTCGTAGGCATCCCGGGCTTGGATCCCATGTGGAGCAATGCCTTGAGCAATCTGGATAAGATCGCCGAGATCAGCCTCTATGTCGCCTTCGCGGAGTTCTTCCTGGAACTGCGCCCCCAACAGGCGGTACGCGCTTTTGGCAGCGCGCTCATCATCGCCGGTATCATCCAGCTCTGCGCCAGCATGTTGCAACGAACCGCCGCCATCGTGTTCATCATCGCCCTGGGACTGCTGGCAGCCCCCCTGTTGTTCATGGCAGCCAAGGGCTGGGGTAACTGGAGCACCGACCCGCGCTTCTTTGGAAGCGAGCGTGCGGACGACGAGGACTTCGCGGAAGTCGAGAACGATCATGCCGCGTTCGTGACGCTGTGCATCTCGATGGTGCTGTTCCCGTTCATCTTCGGCAGCGTGCATCACAACTGGGTGCCCCTGCAGGATGGTGGCGTGAATTCGCTTCTCATCCAGATCTCCGCCGCCTGCGGCACCATCCTGGCGGGCAACCTGATCCTGCTGGTACGCAAGTCGGTCAGGAGCGCCACGTTCATCGACCTGTGCAAGGACCTGATCCTTCCCGTGGCCCTGGTCGCGCTGTACTTATCCACCTTCCTCACTGGCACACTCAGCAGCGCCTACATCATCGTGCTCAACATCGCCCAG
>JAFRFV010000088.1 GCA_017434185.1 Coriobacteriales bacterium | reverse complement strand
TTGCAGAAGCAATCGAAGGACTTGGAACCCACATCGATCACCTTGCCACCCGCCTTGCCCGTGGCAAGAAGGATGGAGGTATCGTTGGTGGAGGTGTCCGAATCCACGGTGACGCAGTTGAAGGAGCCGTCGACCGCCTGCTTGAAGGCGGCCTTCGCCGCTTCAGGCGTGAGAGCGGCATCGGTGCAGACGACGGCGATCATGGTGGCCATGTTGGGCATGATCATACCGCTGCCCTTGCACATCCCCGCAATGTGGATATGACGCTCCTTGCACACATACGAGAGCGCGACCTCCTTGGGCACGGTGTCCGTGGTCATGATGGCGCGCGCGGCGTCGTGACCGGCGTCGATGCCCCCGTCCAGCACGGCAACCGCCGCAGGCACGCCCGACTCGAAGCAAGCCGTCGACAGCGGTACGCCTATGACACCAGTGGAACACGGCAGCACATCACCTGCATCGCAGCCCAGAGCCGCCGCCACGATCTCGCAGGTGGCCTTGGCGGTCTCGATGCCTGGCTCACCGGTGGCGGCGTTGGCGTTGCCGGAGTTGATCACAATGGCCTTGACACGCGCATCGGCGATGTTCTGGTGGCAGACCGTCACGGGCGCGGCGCAGAAGATGTTGGTGGTGAAGAGGCCGGCCGCCACGCAGGGCTCATCGGCCACGATCAGGGCCATGTCCTTGCGCTTGGGGTCCTTGCGGAAGCCCGCGTGGATGCCGGCGGCCTTGATGCCCGGCACACTGGTGATGCCCAGCCCGTCCTGTATGGTCAGTTCACATTCGTCCTTGAAGCACATGATGCATCCATCCCCACTCTAAACGACGGGCGGCAGCATGACCTGCAGACCGCAGGTCTCGGGCAGACCGCAGATGATGTTCGCGCATTGCACAGCCTGGCCGGCGGCACCCTTGACCAGGTTGTCGATGGCGCAGGTGACCACGAGCGTATCGCTGCGCGCATCGACCGCAAGGCCGATCTGCGCGTTGTTACTGCCATACACGCTGCTGGTATGGGGCTGCACGCCCTTGGGCAGCACGGTCACGAAGGAATCGTCCTTGTAGAAGGCCTCATAGGTGGCCTGGATGTCGTCGAGCGTGGGCAGCTCGCCGTCCTCGCCCCGCTGCAGATCCAGATAGACGGTGGCGAGGATGCCCCTCTTCATGGGGGATAAGTGCGGCGTGAAGAGCACGGTCACCGGCTCGCAGCAGGCCTCGGAGAGGATCTGCTCCATCTCGGGGGTATGACGATGCGTGGTCACGCCGTAGGCGGTGCAATCCTGCGCAGCGGAATCGTAGATGTTCTTGGCGGAGGGCTTGCGGCCCGCGCCGCTGATGCCGCTCTGGCAGTCGCTGATGATGCGGCCGGGCTTGGCGATGCCCTGAACGAGTGCGGGCATGGAGGCCAGCGAGGTGGCGGTGGGATAGCAGCCGGCGCAGGCGACGAGCTTGGGGCTACACGCGGGAGCGATCGCCATCTGAGCAAGCAGGTTCTTGGCGTAGGGCGAGCGATCGAACTCGGGCAGACCGAAGACGGCCTGGGCGAGCAGATCCTTGCTCGTGTGCTCCACGTTGTACCACTGCTCGTAGATGTCCGCATCATGCAAGCGGTAGTCAGCGGAAAGGTCGACCACGGTCACACCGGCCTCGATGAGCGCGGGGGTCATGGCAAGCGACGCGGTATGCGGCACCGCCAGGAAGGCGAGTTCGCAGCTTGCAGCCAGGTCGGCCACATCCGGAGCGGTGAAGCACAGGCTGGTGGCACCGGCCAGGCTGGGATACACGCTCGCGATGGGCTTGCCATCATCGGCGCCACTGGTGGCTCGGACGAGTTCGAACTCCGGATGCCCCAGGATGATACGCACGAGCTCGATGCCCGCGTATCCAGCTGCTCCGACGACGCCTACCTTGATCATAGTCCACTCCTATCCTGATGGTATCAGACCATGACCATTCTAGACCCCCCATGCCGGGTGTCAAATAATTCCGGTTGATAATCCGGATATTTTGCAACAATCGGTTGTTTTATCCAGTTTGACGGTAATGCGAAGCTGCGGCTATGCGGCAGGATGGATAGCTACCGCGCCTTCCCGCTCATCTCCTGGATCCAGTTGCTGTAGACACTCGCATCACCGGCACCCACCACGGCCCAGTATTCCTTCCAGGCAGCCGCGAAGAAGCCCCTGGCCTCCCTGGTGGGGATGTTGATCATCCAGGGCTCGCGGGAGAAGATGTCGATGAAGCGCTTGTAACCCTCGACGGTCTGATCGGGCGCCAGATCATGGATACCGCAGACCAAGCGCGCGTGAACCTGCGACGCCCACGGCGCCAGCTCGGACTCGGCCTCGGCCTCTGATGTCTCAACGGCTTGAGCAGGAGAAGGGGTTTGTGCGGAACGATCCTCTAGCACAGGCCCCTTCTCCTGCTCAACAACGTCCGGGATATCCACAGGCGCCGCGGGTGCGGCGACGGTGACGTTCACGGGCAGTTGGATGGTGAGCAGAACGAGGTCCTTGGACCCGGTGTTGGCGATGCTGTGCTTGGAACCGGCGGGACAGTAGTGGAAGGCACCAGGCACGAGCTTCTCCACCTTGCCATCGCAGACGGCAACGCCTTCACCAGCGGAGACGTAGTCGACGATGCTGGCATCGTTGTGGCTGTGCACGCCCACGCTCGCACCCATGGGGATGCGATGGATACCGAAGACTCCCCCATCGGAGGCCTGGGCGAGCTTCGCCTTGACGCCGCCCTCGCCGCCGTGGAGCTTATCCAACAC
>JAFRFV010000087.1 GCA_017434185.1 Coriobacteriales bacterium | reverse complement strand
GTCAAGAAGACGCGGGAGCCCTTCGAGACCATCCGTTTCGACATCCCCGAGGGTGTCAACACCCCCTGGTTCAAGGTGACCGGCGATATGCCGAAGCAACTGGATTATCCCAAGTGCTCCATGTACGACGCACTCGAGGCCGTCGCCGAAAGGCAGCCCAATGCCATCGCCTTCGATTTCATGGGCAAGCACACCACGTATCGCCGCATGATCGAGATGATCAACGTCTGTGCCCGCTCCCTCAAGACCATCGGTGTGCGCGAGAACGACCGCGTGACCATCGCCATGCCCAACTGCCCGCAGGCCATCTACATGTTCTACGCTGTGAACCTGGTTGGGGCTCTGGCGAACATGATCCATCCGCTCTCCGCCGAAAAGGAGATCGAACAGTACCTGAACATCTCCAAGAGCGTCACCGTCGTGACCCTTGACCAGTTCTACGCCAAGTTCGAGGCCGTGCGCGAGAACACCAGCGTCGTGAATGTGATCCTGGCGAGCATCCGTGACGAGCTTTCTCCCACCATCAAGGCGGGTTACATGCTCACCGATGGTCGCAAGCTGCAGAAGATCCCCGAGGATGCCCCCGTGATCCGCTGGGAGCAGTTCATGCGCCTGGGCCGCTCCTGCTTCTGGAACTACCGCGTCGAGCGCAAGCCGGAAGATCCCGCCGTCATCCTGTACTCCGGCGGCACCACCGGTACCACCAAGGGCATCCTGCTCTCCAACCTCAACTTCAACGCACTGGCCATGCAGGTCGCCAACGCCAATCCCATGTTCCGCGCCGGTGACAGGATGCTGGCCGCCATGCCGCTGTTCCACGGCTTCGGTCTGGGCGTGTGCATCCACACGGTGCTCTTCCTGGGCGGCCGCTGCATCCTGGTGCCGCGTTTCACCGCCAAGAGCTACGCCAAGCTCATCACAAAGTACCGCTGCAATTTCATCGCCGGCGTCCCCACGCTCTACGAGGCCCTGCTGCGTCTTCCCTCCATGGAGAAGGCCGACCTCTCCTGCCTCAAGGGCGTCTTCAGCGGTGGCGATTCGCTCTCCATCGAGCTCAAGAAGAAGTTCGACACCTTCCTTTACGACCACAACGCGAGCATCCAGATCCGCGAGGGCTATGGCACCACGGAATGTGTCACCGCATCCTGCCTGACCCCGCAGACCATGCACAAGGAAGGCAGCATCGGCATCCCCTTCGCTGACACCTACTACAAGATCGTCAAGCCGGGTACCTGCGAAGAGCTGCCCTACGGCGAGGAAGGCGAGATCGTGCTGGCCGGCCCCTCCGTCATGCTGGGTTATCTGGACATGCCCGAGGAGACCGCCAACACCCTGCGTGTGCATCCCGATGGCCTCACGTGGGTCCACACCGGTGACCTGGGCACCATGGATGACGAGGGCTTCCTCTACTTCAAGGGCCGCCTCAAGCGCAGGATCATCCCCTCCGGCTACAACGAGTATCCCGCGCAGCTCGAGAACATCTTCGATGCTCACGAGCTCAT
>JAFRFV010000086.1 GCA_017434185.1 Coriobacteriales bacterium | reverse complement strand
CTCGTGCTGGCCGCCATCGCCATCGGCGTGGTCAAACTCCTGGATGTCTTCGGTATCGAGGACGGCCCCCGCAAGGGCGAGGAAGTCACTGTCGTCATCCCCCCCGGTTCCTCCACCATGGAAGCCGCCGACCGCCTGAAGAAGGCGGGCGTCATCAACAACGCCCGTGAGTTCACCACCTTCGTGGCCGAGCAGGGCCAGGCGCAGAACATCAAGCCCGGCACCTACAAGTTCAAAGCGGGTGATGACTTCCAGACCATCCTGGATGCGCTGGTCGCCGGTCCGAGTACGGACGGGGTGATGCTCACCATCCCGGAGGGCTGGACGGTGGAACGCACTGCTGAACGCGTCGAAGAGGTCTGCGGCATCCCCGCGGATGAGTTCCTCGCGATCGCCCAGCACAAGGCTGCCGACTACGAGGAGGAGTATCCCTTCCTGGAGGGTGCCTACGATGGCAGCATGGAGGGCTTCCTCTTCCCCAAGACCTACAACATCGCCAACGGCTCCACTGCCGATGACGTGATCCGCATCATGCTCAACCAGTACGCGCTCGAGACCGCGGACATCGACTTCGCCGTCATGGCCGAGAAGGGCTACAGCGAGTACGACGTGCTCAAGGTCGCCTCCATGATCGAGAAGGAGACCGCCGTTGCCGACGAGCGTCCGTTGGTCGCCTCCGTCATCTACAACCGCTTGGAGGATGGCTGGTATCTGGGTATCGACGCCACCATCATCTACGCCCTTGGTGGCGACACGGAGCTTGATGCGGACAAGCTCGCGATCGACAGCCCCTACAACACCCGCATCTACAAGGGACTCACGCCCAGCCCCATCTGCAATCCGAGCCTCGAGAGCATCAAGGCCGCGGCCGATCCCGCCAACACGGATTACTACTACTATGTGGCTAAGTCCGCCACCGGCGATGAGCACAACTTCGCCAAGACGGAGGAGGAATTCCTCAGGTACAAGCAAGAGTACCAGTCGACCCTCTAGGCGTGGTGCAACGTGTCCGTCCTGCAGCCAGATCAGTTCCTCACGTCAGTCCTGGCCATCGACTTGGATGAGTTGATGGCCAAGGGCTACGACGCCATCCTGATCGACCTGGACAACACCGTGCTGCCGCGGCTCACAGATGTCGTACCGCCCGAGATCGTGGCGTGGGTCGAGCAGACCAAGGCGCGGGGCTTCACCTTCTGCATGACCTCCAACAACTGGCATGAGCGCTGCCACCGCGCGGCCGCCCAGCTTGACATACCGCTCATCTGCAAGGCGATGAAGCCGTGCCCCATCGCCTTCTGGCTGGCATGCCGCCGTCACGGCCTCAAGCGCAAGACCACCATGGTGGTGGGTGATCAGCTGTTCACTGATGTCCTGGGCGCCCGCCTGGGCGGCTTCAAGGTGATCATGGTCAAGCCCCTGGCCGAGTACGACCTTCCCCACACGCTGTTCCTGCGTAAGTTCGAGCGCTTCTTCATAGGCGGATTGGAGCCCCTGCGATGAACGTCGCTCCCGCGGCCTTCGGGCTCCTGGGGTATCCACTCGAGCATTCCCTCTCGCCGGTGCTCCACGACTGCGCGTATCGCAGCCTTGGTCTGGACTGGAGCTACGAGTTGCTTCCACAGCCCGACGAGTTCTCCTGCATGCGTCAGCTGGGCGCGCTCACAGCGGGCGACTTCCGCGGTTTCAACGTGACCACACCCTACAAGTCCTTCCTGCTGCGCTTCTGTCCCACGCTCGATGCGGCTGCCCGTTGCGCCGGGGGCGTGAACGTGCTCTACCTGTACGATGACGAACTCTGCGGCTGCAACACGGACGGTCAGGGTGCCGTTGCCGCCCTGCGCCACGCGGGTTTCGAAGTGGGGGATAAGCGCATCCTCCTCTGCGGCACCGGCGCCACGGCCGCATCCATCGCCGCCGCGCTGCTGCTGGATTCCCCGAGCGCTTCCGTCTGCTTGCTGAGCCGCGAGCAGGGCCGATCCCAAGCGCTGGTTGAACGTCTCGAGGTACTGTTGCCGCTCTCCAGTGTCCCCATCACCCGCACCAGCCTGCAGGCTGCCAGCTATGAGCGGGCACTGGAATTCATGGAGCGAGCGGATTTCATCATCAATGCCACGACCCTGGGCATGCACGATGGCGACCCCTCACCGCTGCCCGCCGCTGGACTCCAGCCCCGTCATGTCGTCCTGGATGCGGTCTACCGCAGCCGCAGCCGCTTGCAACAGGATGCCGCATCCGCAGGCTGCAACTTGGTGGATGGTCGCAGCATGCTCATGGAACAGGCGCTCGCGAGCATCCTCATCTGGGCCCGTGAACTGGAGTGCGAACCCGCTCCCGATCAAGTCGCGCTTGCGCGGCATGCCATGAGTGCTATCATCTTCCCGCCAACGAAAGGGGAGTGCTGATGCTCGTCACCACAGCCGGCGAGTCCCACGGTAAGGGGCTCATCTGCATAGTCGAGGATGTTCCCGCGGGCGTCGCGCTCGCGCAGGATGACTTCGATACCCAGCTTGCTCGCCGCCAGGCCGGCTATGGTCGTGGTGGTCGCATGGCCATCGAGCGTGACAGCGTGCAGGTCATGAGCGGCATCCGCCATGGCGTGAGTACCGGCTCGCCCATCGCTCTGTTCATCCCCAATCGCGACTTCGCCAACCACGCGGCGGTGATGGATGCTTTCGGCGACCCCGATGTCACTTCCTTCGAGCCGCTTTCCAAACCCCGCCCCAACCATGCCGACCTCCCCGGTGCCCTCAAGCTGGGCATCACGGATTGCCGCGATGTCATCGAGCGCTCCAGTGCCCGGGGGACCGCCGCACGTGTGGCCGCCTCCGTTGTGGCGCGTGCCCTACTCGAACAGCTGGGCGTGCATGTGGGCTCGCAGGTGGAATCCATCGGCGGCATGGAAGGCGATGACGCGAGCCCGCAGGTCCGCGAGCGCATCGATGCAGCGGCAGCCGCGGGGGAGAGCCTGGGCGGTATCATCCGTGTCCAGGCCACCGGCCTCCTGCCGGGTCTGGGCGAGTTCGCCGATCGCTCCCAAGCCCTGGATTCCCTCATCGCCGCGGCGATGCTCTCCATTCCCGGTATCAAGGGCGTCGAGTTCGGTGACGGCTTCGCTCTGGCGGCCATGGAAGGCAGTCGGGCTGCGGATGCCATCACGGCACAGGGTCGTTCCTCCAACCACATGGGTGGCATCGAGGGCGGCATGAGCACCGGTGAACCCATCGTGCTCCGCATCGTCATGAAGCCCATCCCCAGCCTCCGCACGCCCGTCGCCACCATCGACCTCGAGAGCGGGGAGCCCGCACAGGCACAACGTATCCGTGCGGATGTCTGTGCTGTTCCGGCCGCCGCCGTCGTGGCGGAAGCCGAACTGGCACTCGTGCTCGCGAGCGCTTATCAACGTCAGTTCGGTCACGCATCGCTCGCCGACCTGCAGGCCAACGTGGCCGCCTATGCGACGCGCTTATCCCCCCATTGGAGGCGCGACTGATGCCCTGGGGCTACAACGAGCAACAGGCCTACCACGTGCTCTTCGTGGGATTCATGGGAAGTGGCAAGTCCACCGTCGCCCGTCGCATGGCCCAGCTCTTCTCGCGTCGCTGCATCGACTTGGACCGCCTTATCGCACGGCGTGCCGGCATGGACATACCCACGATCTTCCAGAAGGAAGGGGAGCAGGGCTTCCGTGATCGTGAGACCGCGGCGCTCGAGAGTCTCTTCCTTGAGACCTCGTCCATCGTCTCCTGCGGCGGAGGGATAACGATTCGTGAACGGAATCAACAGCTTCTCAAGAGGCTGGGTACAGTCATATACTTGAAAGTCGACGCAGACGAAGCGGTGAGTCGTATCAGTCGTCCCGAGACACGGCCGCTGCTTTCCGGGGATGTCCCGCCCCGGGAGATCCTCCAAGCGAGGGCCGCCAGCTATGAGAGCGTGGCGGATATCTGCTTCGATACGGCAGGGAAGTCTATCGACGAAGTGGTCAACACGTTAGGTGAACTACTCTGGAAGAAAGGTATTCTATGAGCATACGTCGTCTCAAAGTCAACATGCCCGGTGGCGTTTCCTACGAGGTGCGCATTGGTAAGGGTACTCTCAAGCGCTTTGGCGAGTGCCTGCGGGAGATCAACGATTCCAAGCGTTGCCTGCTGCTCTCCGACAACACCGTTGGCAACCTGTATGGCAAGCGCGTGCGCAAGGTCCTCGAGGCCGCCGGCTACGAGGTCGTCGACCTGGCCATGCCCGACGGCGAGGAGAACAAGAGTCTCGAGGTCGCCGGTGAGCTCTGGGCGGCCATGGCGGAAGTGGGATTCCAGCGTGACGATCTGGTGGTCGCCCTTGGCGGCGGCGTCGTGACCGACATGTGTGGTTTCGTCGCTTCCACCTACATGCGTGGCGTCGAGTTCGTCATGCTGCCCACCACCCTGCTCGCGATGGTCGATGCGAGCGTTGGTGGCAAGAACGGACTCAACATCGCCGGTCACAAGAACCTGGTGGGCACGTTCCAGCAGCCCTCCTACGTCCTGATCGACCTGTCGTTCCTCTCCACCCTGCCCGAGCGCCAGTGGCTTTCCGCCTTCGCGGAGATCGCCAAGTGCTCCATCATGGGCAACAACCAGTTCTTCAGCTGGTTCGTCGAGAACCGCGGCAAGCTCATGGAGGCAGACGAGGAGACCATCCAGCAGGCCGTCATCCGCTGCATCGAGTACAAGGCCGCTATCGTGGCCAAGGACGAGAAGGAGAAGGACGGCACCCGCGAGGTCCTCAACTACGGTCACACCCTTGCCCACGCCATCGAGAGCGCGACCAACTACGACGGCACCGTCACCCACGGTGAGGCCGTCGCGGAGGGCATGCGTTTCGCCGCCCGCCTTGCCGCTGAGCTCCTGGGTACCGAGATCAGCTTCGTTACCGACCAGGATGCACT
>JAFRFV010000085.1 GCA_017434185.1 Coriobacteriales bacterium | reverse complement strand
GTAGGTGTCATCACCGTCGATCATCAGATAACAGTCGGCCTCGATGTCCCTGAACATGCTGCGGATGACATTCCCCTTGCCCTGACGCCTCTCATAGCGGACGATCGCGCCGGCTTCCCGGGCGATGTCATCGGTGTGGTCACTCGAGTTGTTGTCGTAGACGTAGATAAGCGCCTCGGGTAGGACCGCACGGAAATCGGAGACGACCTTCCCGATCGTCTGGCTCTCATTGAAGCACGGGATCAGGACGGCGATCCGGCCAGCTGATGATCCTACGTTCGTCACGGCTCCCCCATTCTCCTTCGTTCGGATCCCTCCTGCGTCATAGGGGATTCCTTGCTTCGTTTCCCTTCAGTACGATATCATTGTATTCCATTATATCCCATCATATAAAGGGTCAGGAACAGCGATTGGACGAAAACAGCCGGAAGGGCCCGACCGGGGTCGACGAGATGAGCAGACGCGGTTTCCTTGCCGGTGCCGCTGCTTTGGCGGCAGGTGGGATCGCCGCACTCGTCACCCCCCAGCGAACGAGCGGGGTACTCGACGCGGATGCCTCCGTTTCCAAAGCGCCGGTTGACACGCTCTTGAGCGGGCCCAAGGTACCGCTGTGCTTCCATGCCGATGGCAGCTTCAGGGTGATGGTGGTCTCCGACCTCCATGCAACGGGAGGTTCGCTCGACACCCATGTTGCGGAACGCATGGATATGCTCATCCATCTCGAGCGTCCTGATCTGGTCATCCTTGGCGGCGACAACGTGTGGAGGGTCAAGACGCTCGGCGAGTTCGAGGGTTGCGTACGTGACATCGTCGCGCCCTTGGAGGAGCGCGGTATCGCATGGTGCCACGTCTTCGGCAACCACGATGATTGGGAGGGATGTCCGGGCAAAGAGGAGCAGCAGCGGTTCTATGAGAGCTTCGATCATTGCGTATCCTGCGCCGGACCGCAGGATGTCCCCGGCGTGGGCAACTACATCCTGCCCATCGAAGCCCACAATGGTGATGGTCCCGCCTTCCTCCTATGGGCGCTCGATTCGGGAGGCTTCCTCTCATACGAGGCACGCGAGTTGTTCATGGCCAGGGATTCGGCCTATGCGGGATTCGAGAAGAGTCCCTACGAGCCACTCAAGTGCGAGCAGGTGCTTTGGTATATGAACGCATCCAAGACCCTTGAGGCCCGGTTCGGACGCAAGATACCCGGCCTCATGTGCTTCCACATCCCGCTGCAGGAGTGCTACAACGCATGGATCAACCGCGAGGACGTGAACTGGGACGGTCACAAGGGCGAGGATATCAGTGCGAGCGAGATCAACTCCGGCATGTTCAACGCCATACTCGAGCGTGGGGACATCCATGCGATGGTGTTCGGTCATGACCACATGAACGATTACATGGTCGAGTACGCCGGTGTCAAGCTCATGGCAAGCTCGACCATCAGCCATCTGGGCTACTGGGATGAGAGCATCGCGGGCGTACGCGTGATCACACTGCACGAAGACGGCAGCTGCGATGCGAGGATGTCGTACCTGAGCGGCGAACAGCTGTGGATGGACCCGGGGATGTCGCGCCTTGAGGACCGGACGCCCGGGGATATGCGCGATGGCGACTAGCTGATGTGACCCAGGAAGTCCTTGGTGCGCTCGTTCTGCGGATGATCGAAGATCTCCTGCGGCGTGCCCTGCTCCACGATGTAGCCACCGTCCATGAAGATGACGCGATCGGCCACGTCGCGTGCGAAACCCATCTC
>JAFRFV010000084.1 GCA_017434185.1 Coriobacteriales bacterium | reverse complement strand
CAAAATTGTGGCGGTAAACACGTCCCCGTTACACATCCTGCGAAGCGACGAGCTTCATGACCTGCTCTTTCGAGTGCACGCCCGTCTTGGCGTAGATATTGCTGCAATGCGACGACACGGTGCTGGCGGTGACCGAGAGTCGCTCCTGTATCATGCGCGACGACCAGCCACGCGCCAGCAGCGCGAGCACCTCGCGCTCCTTGGCCGTGAGTCCGTAGGCTTCCGCCACGGCATCGCACCGCTTCTGGAACATGCGCTTGCCGCTGTCGGCATCGTCCGCTTCGGCGCTCTCGTTGGCAGTCGCCACGGCGTCGACCGCCACCTCCCCCGCGATGTCGCCCGCCGCGGGCGTCGCCTCGTCGGCGGTCTCGCTCTTCGCGAACACTCTCAGATCGAAGGCGTCGTTGAAGCCGAATGCGAACGAGAACTGCACCAGGAAGATGAGGATCGCCGCGAACACGAACTGCGACTCCGGCGATGACATGATGGTCCCACGCAGTTGCGGGCTGAGCATGAGCAACTCGCCCAGCAGCAAGCCGAAGTAGTGCAGACCCCAGCCAAGGCCGTAGGTGAGCACTGCGGAGGTCTTGAGGTCGTTGGCCAGGTGGGCCAGATACGGCCAGATCATCACGCGGAAGAACGCGTAGCCAAAGTAGAAGATCGCATACGACGCGGCGCGTTCCAAGCCCAGCAACGGGAAGGCCAGGATACCCAGCGACGCCACCAGGATGCTGGGCTTGTACACCTTGCCGAAGCTGAACGAGCCCGAGAGCCTGCTGCCGGCCACCACCAGCAGGAAGATGAGCACGTAGTCGCAGAAGTAGAGCACGCTGAAGTTGCGCGCCGCCACGCTGTCGTTGAGGAAGAAGATGCCATGCATGAGTCCGGCGATCACTCCGAACAGGAACACGCTCACCAGCGGCTTCGCCAGCTTCCTGAGCAGGCCTTTGCTGCAGCGCTGTCTCAGGACGGGGTTGCCCAGATCCGGTTCCGACTTCATCAGAAGCCATGCCGTCACGAAGGGGCAGAACAGCGCCGCGGCAACCATGAGCGCGGTGGGGAAGGCGACGAACATGATGAGCAGCATGGCGCAGAAGACGCCGCCAAAGAGCGTGGTCGAGAGCGCCCTGCGCGAGTCGAGCTCGGTGAACGCGATGCCCCACAGGATGTTGAACAGGCCCGACGCCACGCCACTCAGCACGGCGCCCGCATAGAGCAGGATCGACCCCGGCAGCGTCGCGGCATCGCAGAGGAAGATGCAGATGGTGCTCAGCTCGAAGCACACGAGCGCGATTACGGGCATGCGGCGCTTATCCAGAAGCCTGCCCATCAGGGAACTGCTCGCAAGGAACGCGCAGGCCAGCATCGTGGCCACCAGCAGGATGAGCGAGATGTACTGTGTCACGCTCCGCGTGGTGCCCTTATCCGTAGCCAGAAGATAGATCCAAGCGCCTGAGAACGCGATGCGCGACCACACGCGCAAGAACGCGAAACCGATGCTCTGGTATGAGAAGGCACTGCTCCAGGAGAGCAGCTCCGAGTCCTTGGCCATGGCGCCGACGTCCCTCCCCCTGAGCTCGCGAAACGCCATATCGATGCAGGTCAACAGTCTAACGGAATCGTGAGAAATTCACTAGGAGATATTCGGATTCGCGTGTGGCTCATGATGACAAGCGCGCCTTCTTCCGGCATAAACGCAGACAAGGAAGGGAGAAGGTTGCGCGGCGGCAACCGTCGTCACCGCGCCTTCTCACGTGAAGAAGGAGGATGTCCATGTCAGAGAGAACACTGACAAGACGAAGCTTCTTGAAGGTGGCGGCGGCGACAGCTGCCATTGCCGGCGCCTTCGTAAGCTCCGCCCCCGCCGCATTCGCGGAGACTCCTGTCGCGAAGACCGCCAAGGAAGGCGGCGTCCAGCGCGTCAGGTCGGGCTGCCGTGGTTGCGGTAAGTGCGAGTGCGGCGTCTGGGTCACCGTCAACAACGGCCGTGTCATCAAGGTCGAAGGTGACGAGAGCGCCATGCAGTCAGCCGGTAACTGCTGCACCAAGTCCATCGCCTCCGTCCAGGCAGCCTACCACCCCGACCGCCTGATGTATCCCATGAAGCGCACCGCGCCCAAGGGCGACGACCCCGGTTGGCAGCGCATCAGCTGGGACGAGGCCATCCGCTCCTCGGCCGAGGGCATCAAGGCTCTTCAGGAGAAGTACGGCAAGGAGACCGCGTTCATCCTGTCCGGTACCAGCCGTATCTGGGGTAGCTCCGGATCCTCCGTGTGCCCCGGCGTTCTGGGCACTCCCAACAAGCACTCCGCCGGTCAGATCTGCAAGGGTCCGCGTAACTTCGTAGGCTGCCTGACCGACTGCTTCGGCTCATTCTGGGTGGCGAATTCGGATAAGGTCGACAACCGCGTCTACGTGCAGTGGGGCACCGCTTGCGAGTACTCCAACTACGATGATTCCTGCCGCACGATGTCCGACGTCGTCATGCGTGCGAAGTCCTACATCCTGATCGATCCGCGTGTCACCCCGCAGGGCAAGGAAGCCGACATCTGGCTGCCCGTGCGTCCCGGCACCGACGGCGCCATCGCCATGGCCTGGACCAAGCTCGTGCTCGATCGCGAGCTCTACGACGATCTGTTCGTGAAGCGCTGGACCAACGCGCCGTTCCTGGTGTGCATGGACATCGAGCCCACCGGCGACTACACGCTCGAGGGCGAGAGCGCCAGCGACTACAAGACCCGCCTGCTCAAGGAGAGCGACCTGGTGGAGGGCGGTAGCGCCAAGAAGTTCATCGTCTACGATGACCTGAACGATCGCTTCACCTGGTTCGACACCGTCACCTGCGAGTGGGAGGACGAGCCCTTCGTCAAGCCCACCACCGGTATCGAGATCTGCGGCGGCTTCCTGCCCGATCCCTCCGAATTCAATCCTCCCAAGGATCCCGCGCTCTACGGCGAGTTCGACGTCACCCTGAAGGACGGCCGTCAGGTGAAGGTCAAGCCCGCGTGGGAGTACTACGTGGAGAAGTTCAAGGAGTGGACTCCCCAGAAGGCCTCCGAGGTCAGCGGTGTTCCCGCCAGCCAGATCGAGGAAGCGGCCCTGACCTGGGCGACCCGTATCGACGATCGTCTACCCAACGGCGGCATCCACTTCCAGCTGGCCACCGACCAGTGCGGTAACGCCTTCGACACCATCCGCACCATCCTCCTGCTCGAGGACATCTGCGGTTGCTTCGATTCTCCCGCCTGCGGTCGTGGTCCCACAGCCGGTACCATCTCCTCCGTTCCCAACATCATCCGCCCCAAGGGCCCGGCACCTGCGCGCCGCACCACCCCCAATGTGGAAGCCAACGCCAAGAAGGTGGGTATCAAGAGGTTCCCGCTCACCGCTTGGTGGAACGGCTGGACCGACGCGACCTGCATCTGGGATGCTTGCCTCAAGGACGATCCCTATCCGCTGCGCTGCGGTTTCTCCTGGACCGGTAACTTCATGAACCAGGCCAACGCCTCCATGGGTTGGGAAGCCCTCCAGAGCCTGGACTTCATGGTCATGATCGATCTGTGGCACGTGCCCCAGGCCGGTCTCGCCGACATCCTCATGCCCACCGGTACCTGGCTGGAGACCCCGTGGCCTCGTCTGTCCCAGGGTCCCTCCGGTGGTCAGGGCGCTACCATCCAGTGCATCCTGCCTCCTGGCGAAGCCAGCACCGATCCCGAGATCCTCGTCAAGATCTCCGAGAGCGTTGGCTACACCTGGAACCTGGCCGATCCCGCGAACAACCCGTTCCCGGATCTCGACTTCATGCTGGACGACTCCGTCTCCGGCGCCGGCTATGCCACCTGGAAGGAGTACAATGACGACTTCCAGAAGAACGGCTGGTGGGTTGTCAAGCAGATCGTTCCCGAGCGCTGGGGCACCTACCACCGCTACGAGATCGGTCAGATGCAGACCCCCGGTTCCTTTGGTATCAAGCCGCTGTCCAACAGGCTCCCCGGTATGCAGACGGTCACCAAGAAGGTCGAGGTCTGGTCCACCATCGTCGAGACCTACATCCCCGATTGGGAGAACTTCGTCCTGCCCAAGTACACCGAGCCGCCGCGCAGCCCCATCAACCATCCCGAGGCCTACAAGGACTATCCGTTCATCCTCACCACCGGTTCGCGCAACCCAACCTTCTTCCACTCCGAGCACAGGCAGCTGCCGTGGTGCCGTGAGATGTGGCCCACCCCGCGCGTGGAGATCAACCCCGCCGACGCCGCCAAGCTGGGCATCGAGCAGGGCGATTGGGTCTGGCTGGAGACCGAGTTCGGCAAGATCCGCGAAACCGCCGATATCTACCATGGCATCAACGAGGGCGTCGTGAACGCCAACCACACCTGGTGGTATCCGGAGTGCAGCGAGCCCAAGCATGGTTGGGACCTGGGCGCCGTCAACCAGCTGGTCTTCCCCTATGATCAGGACCCGATCATGGGCGCCGCCACGCTGCGCGCTTATCCCGTGAAGGTCTACAAGGCCACGCCGGAGAACTGCCCTGGCGGCAAGGTCATCCCCACCGACGAGAACGGCATCGAGATCATCTGGCGTTGCGACGATCCTCGCCTGAAGGAATGGATGCCCGTCTATGAGGGAAGGGAGGCATAGAGATGACCCAGTATGCTATCGCTACCGACCTGAACAAGTGCGTTGGTTGTCTGGCCTGCACCGTTGGTTGCAAGTCCATCAACACCATCCCCATCGGCGCGTATTGGACCAAGGTCCTGCGCATCGGCCCCAACCCCAAGGCTGAGGGCGCCAAGTTCCCGGACGTCGAGATGTACTTCCTGCCCGTTGGCTGCCAGCATTGCGCCAATCCCGCCTGCGTGCATGTGTGCCCCACCGGCGCGAGCCAGAAGACCGCGAATGGCACCGTGCAGATCGACAAGGAGAAGTGCATCGGCTGCCAGTTCTGCGTGATGGCGTGCCCGTACGGCGTGCGTTATCTGAACGAGGAGGAAGGCGTCATCGAGAAGTGCACCCTGTGCAACCAGCTCATCGAGACCGGCGACCTGCCGCAGTGTGTCACCCAGTGCAGCGCGCGTGCCCGTTGGTTCGGCGATCTTGAGAAGGGCATCGCCGGCTTCCAGGGTCCCATCGAGCGTGACCGTGTTGGTGCGGATAAGAGCTACGATGCCCTGCGTAAGCAGCGCATGATCATGGGCGAGTACATCAAGCCCTGGAGCGAGTCCGAGGTCTACACGCTGCCGGACGTGGGCAACAAGCCGTCGTTCCGCTACATCCTGCGTGGCCGCAAGTGGCAGGGATAGGAGGGGGATAAGGAATGAGTACTCAATGGCCTCTCGTTATCTTCACCCTGTGCCTGTGCCTGGCCGGCGGTCTGCTGTTCATGCAGAGCCTGATGGCTTTGTTGGGAAAGGGTAGTGCCAAGTTCCAGAAGCTGGCCGCCATCACCAACATCGCGATCATCGTCATCGGTGGCATCGCCGTGTTCTTCCACCTGCAGCACTGGGAGAGGATCTTCAACGGCTTCGGTCACATCACCAGTGGCATCACCCATGAGCTCATCATGGTCGTGTTGGCGCTGGCCATCCTGATCGTGTTCCTCGTGCTCCTGAAGAAGGGCGAGCTTCCCAAGTGGGCCGCCATCGCAGGTATCGTCGTGGCCGTCGTGCTGGTGTTCGTGACCGCGAACTCCTACAACATGGCCGCACGTCCCGCCTGGAACAACTTCGCCTGGTATCTGAACATCTTCGCGGATGCCTATCTGATGGGTGCCTTCGCAGCATGGGCGCTTGCCGGCATCATCGATGATGAGTCCTGCGCTTGGAACGGCAAGCACGGCATCTTCGCCGCCATCGCCAAGGCCGTCGCTGTTGTGGCCTACGCCATCAACATCGCCACTGTCAAGTTCGCCAGTGTGGGTCACTACTTCGATCCCACCCAGCCCACCAAGCCCGTCGTGGAGACCGGGTCCTACATCTCCCGTATGCTCAGTGGCGATCTGGCCCTTGCCTTCTGGCTGGGTGTCGTGATCATCGGCATCATCGTCCCGCTCGTGCTCGCCTGGCTCAAGCGTGGCAAGGATGCCAAGGACGCCGAGTACTTCGCAATCGCGGCGGTGCTCTGCGCCATCGTGGGCGCGATCTGCTTCCGCACGATCTTCTTCGCGCTGGGCAGCTCGGTGTTCCTGTTCTACTAGCGTGACCTGAACTGACGGTGGGGGACACACCTCCTTCGGAGGAATGTCCCCCACCGCAGT
>JAFRFV010000083.1 GCA_017434185.1 Coriobacteriales bacterium | reverse complement strand
TGAGCTCATGGGTGATACCGGAGGTGATGTGACCGAAACCGTTGAAGATCCTCTCCCAGTGCTGCAGGTGGAAGAACACGGCGATGCCATCGATCACGATGACGATGATATTGGTGATAGCGGCAAGCTTCTGGAGCTTGGCGCTACCCTTGCCAAGGATGGCCATGAGGGACTGCATGAACAGCAGACCGCCGGCGCAGCACAGGGCGAGGGTGAAGATAACGAGAGGCCATTGAGTTGCCATGACTTATCCCCTTCCTATCCTTGCCACTTGCGCCCACGCATGATGAAGCGCATGGTCGGGCCATTACCAACATCGGGCAGAGCATAGACCTCGGAATCACTGTAGGCCTTGAGAGCCTCAGCGACGGTCTCACCACGGGGACCCATGAAGGACGCGATGCCCTTATCCAGGTCACCGAAGAAGCGGGCATAGCCACCGCACTGGGCGACGCACTGAGGCAGTTCGCCCTGAGCGATCTTCTGCTCGCAGAGGGTGCACTTCTCGACGACGCGCTCCTCTTCGTTCAGATAACGCACGCCGTAGGGGCATGCCATGACGCAGAACTGGCAGCCGATGCACTTCTCCTTGTCGATCTGAACGGTACCATCTGCCATCTTCTGGGAAGCACCGGTGGGGCACACGGCGACGCACTCGGGCTTGTAGCAGTGCTGGCACTGGACGACCAGGTAGTACATCTCGACATCAGGATAGTTCGCGCCTTCGTACTTGGGGTTGGGGCCGATGCGAAGGACCTTGTTCCAGAAGGAGCCGATGGGGACGTTGTTCACGGCCTTGCAGGCGGTGCAGCAAGCGAAGCAACCGACGCACTTGTTGATGTCGGTGACGATGGAATACTGAGTCATTATTCCACCCCCTGATTCTTAGCGGCCTGGTTGATGTCGATCTTGGCCTTCCATTCCTTCAGACGAGGATCGCTGGCGTCGCTGATGATGGGCGTACCGTCTTCATCGCAGGGGCAGGGATTGCCGAACGGCGAGTTCTCAGGGGTCGCCTTGTACACCTTGACGGCGTAACCACGCACGTTGGAGGCACCGCAGTGCGGGCACTGGAAGTGCGCATCGACCAAGCAGTTGGGATTGGAGTGCTCGAAGCCGTGGGACGCCTTCTTGAGCTCGGGGAACCACCACTGGTGATCAAGGTTGACGCAGCCCACCGGGCAGCCATAGTACAGGTCGACGACATCGCGGATCTTGCCGCGCTTGCTCTCGACCCAGACCCATTCGCCCTGCTTGAAGCCAAGGCGTGCGGCATCGGCGGGATTCATCTCGATACGAGGAGCGGGCCACAGCTCACGGCACCACGGCAGCTGACGATGCTCGTTGTGGAAGTAGACCGGGATACGACGACCGGTCATGGCCGTGAACGGATACTCCTTGTAGGTATCGGGAGCAGACACCGGGCTCTCCGGCGGCTCGGTGAAGGTGGGCAGGTTCCACTGGCCATCGGGATAGAAGGACTCCATGACGGTGGACCAGATCTCGTGCTTCATCGTGGGGGTGTTGAAGCCGGGAGTGGGATGATAGCCGCCCATCATCGCGTACATCGGGCTCTTGGTCCAGCCATACGGGAAGACGCGCAGCGCGCCGGTCTCGTAACGACGATAGGTACCCCAGTCCTCGGGGCAGTCCTTCTTGGCGTCGAACCAGCCATGCTCGATGAAATCGGCACGATACTCGGCCCAGTTCCTCCAACGACCACCAACGACCTCGCCCTCACGGATGACGTCATCAGACGGCCACGGATCGGGACCGTTCCAGTGCGGGATACCGGCGGCCTTGTAGATGCCGGTGACGCACTCGGAGTCGGTCTTGACATCGGCGGGCATGTCGATGCACTTGATGTGGGCGCCCATGGCACCGTGCGAACCCTGGGAGTTACGGCCGCACTCGACTTCCATCCAGTGCTGGATGGGCATGACGACGTCGGCCAGCTCGCTCGCGGGGGCATGCCACAGATCAAGAGTGGTGTTCCACTCCAGCTTGGCCATCTGCTCCCACGCGTTGACGGCGTTGGACATGTTCATGTGGTCACCGGACTGGTTGATGCAGCAGGCGACCTGATAGGGCTTACCGGTCTCGACAGCATCCCACAGAGAGGTGCAGTCGGCCCAGGTGCCGCCCCACCACTGCAGCAGCGGGAAGCGCTCGATACCGCAGATCTTGGCATTCTGCTCGGGGGTGACATTGGGAGCAGCGTTGACACCGGACATGTTGGTGATGCCGACGGGGCTACGAGTGGGGCCACGGTTACCAGCGGGGGTGTCGAAGTTACCGGTGATACCGGTGAGGGCATCGATGGCACGCACGTTCTGGATGGCGTTGCCATAGTGCTCGATGGCCAGCATGTACTGGATACCGCCGTTACCATAACCGGTGGACGGATCGATACGGCTGGCATAGGTCTTGGCGGCGAGCTCGATCTCTGCAGCGGGGATGTTGCAGATCTTCTCGGCCTTGTCGGGGGAATACTCAGCGGCGCGATCAGCATAGAGCTGCCAGGTGGGGACTGCCTTGACGGTGCGGCCGTCCTTCAGGACGACGTCGAATTTACCGTACAGCGCAGGATCGATGTCGGGATTGAAGGGGGAGCAATCCGCGACCCAGCCCTGTGCGACACCCTTGACCAGGTGCTTCTGCTTGGCCTCGTAACCGGTGGTCACAGGCTTCCAATCCTCGCCCTCCCAGTGGGCGCTGGCGGGGTTGGCATCCCAGTAGGTCAGGTGACCGCTGGGGTCGTTGGTGTGCAGCGGATGCGCATCATCGGTGCCGGCGAGCTCATCCCACACCATGAAGCGATACGGGCTACCACCCTCGAGGATGTCGCTTTCCTTCAGGAGCTTGGTCTTCATCTGGAACTGACCGCGGATACCGGTCTGATAACCGCTGGCCACGATGTCCTTGCAATACAGGAACGGGCCGGTGGTCCAACGCTTCACATACAGGTCATCGTAGAGTTCGTTCTGGATGATGACGTGAGCCCAGGACAGAGCCAGGGCGGCATCGGTGCCGGGACGCAGGTGCTGCCAGATGGCGGCTTCCTTACCCAAGTTGCTCATACGGGGGTCGACGGAGATGTGATAGTCGGCCTTGTACGCAGCATCGACGGTGGTACGGCAGGAATCATCGTAGTTGGAGATCTCGGAACCGCCGCCCCATGCGACGTACACGAGCGGGCGGTCGCAGGTGGCCATCCAGCTGTGGGCGAACGCGCTCACGAGCTCGGTGCCAAAGTGACGTGGGCCCTTGCAGACCTGGAACGCCACCATGGTGTTGGGAGAGTTGCAGATCTTGCCCCAACCACCACCATACGTGGTCATGCAGTAGATACGGGACGTACCGGCCATAGCGAAGAACGACTCGCCGCCGTACTTGGCGGTGACGGTCTTGATGCCATTGACGGTGGACTGGAAGGCCTCATCCCAACCGATGCGCACCCAACCGGCGGTCTCGCCCTTGGGGTTGGTGCGCTTCATGGGATAACGCAGACGATCGGGGTGATAGGCGGCCTGGATGGACGACTGGCTCTTGGTGCAGCAGTTACCCATTGCCTGGAACGCGCTCTCATCAGCCTCGACGCGAATGGCCTTGCCGTTGTCGACAGTGACCCAAACGCCGCACTCCATCTTACCGCAACCACGGCAAGCGGTACGGATGCGCTTGGCACTGCCGCTGGACCAACCATCGTCGGCAGCAGCGAGTCCCGTCATAGTCGATCCCGCGAAAGCGGCGGCCGCAGCGGTTGCGGCTGACACCTTCAGGAAGCTACGACGGCTCAGAACAAGCTTACCCATTCTTTTCCTCCTTCTCTTCTTTTCACGTTTCCCTTACGCGAGGCGCTTATCCCCCTTATGCCCGATCCCCCATCGGGCGAGAGGGGACATTCGTCTGAGGAAATTACAGGGGATAAGCGCTCCAAAGCGCATCGTGTCCGGAGCATGATTCGCATTTTCGTGTTGGGAGGCTCCAATTCGGTGAGAAGCGCCTCATCCCCACACCCCGGAAGAAGGATATAATACGCACAGGGGGAGCCCCGCCATGCAAGGTGAGGGGCTCGAAGAAGGGGGATCCGCACGTCATGGTGCACAACAACGGCATAGACTTCAAGGGCGGAGTACGCTACCTGAGAGAGCACATCACCAGGGTCGAGCTGCTCCTGGGTGTCGCGTTGGGCCTGTTCTACACTTGGATGGTGAGCTCGTTCAAGAACCCCCAACTGGACAGCTTCTACGCCGGTTCCGCCGCCTTCGACCGTATCTTCCTTTACTCGCAGATCGCCACCATCGTCACCACGCTGCTGATCGCTGCCTTCAACGACCGCATGACGCGGATCCTGCGCGCCAAATACGCGGTCATCGCCGTCGCGGTCATCCTGAGCATCACCACCCTGGGCTGCTTGCTGGTGCAGGGCCACGCGGAAGGCGCGGCGACTCCCCTCGTGCTGATCTGCGGCTGTCTGACCGGCATCGCATCGGGCTTCTACGCGCTGGCGCTCATGGACATCATCTGCTTCCATGGGATCGATTCGATTATCATCATCTGCGTTTTGGGCAACGTGGTCTCGGCCTTCATGCGCCTGATCCCGCCCTTCATGAGCAGCATGGTGGGCATCTTGGTGATCGCCGCGTTGCCCCTGTTGAGCGTGCTGTGCGTGCACGCTGCCGTCATGGCGATCTTCGCGCGTGACGCCCAGCAGGCCGCCGAGGCGGCGGCGAAGTCCAAGGACGGCCCCAGCGTGCCCGAACCTCCTGCGCGCGATGACGATGGGGATAAGCCCCTGCTGCTGCGCGTCTCGCTGGCGATGCTCATCTTCGGTCTGATCTCCGACTTCGTCCGTGAGGCCTGCCTGCGCATGAGCCTGGAGGGTGGCTTCGCGGAAACACTGTTCGTGACGGGTACCTGGACGGCACTGTTCGCGCTGCTCATCGTGGCTGTCGTGTTCATGGCGATCATCTCGTCGCCGGGTCGGCACCGCATCACTGCACTGCATCGCGCCATCCTGGTGGTGGGCCTGCTGAGCATCATGCTGATGGCGGCCGCGGGGAGTGGCTCGCACCGCGTCGTGGCGCTGTCGTATGCCGCGGCGGAGGCGGCCTACCAGACCGTGTCCGCGCTGATGATCATCATCGTGTGCGTGCTCTGCCACTACCATCGCGATGAATCCTTCGTCTACAACGGCGTCTACCGCGCCGCATGGGTGGCGGGGCCCTTTCTGGGTATGCAGTTGGTGATTTGGGGGCACAATGCGGG
>JAFRFV010000082.1 GCA_017434185.1 Coriobacteriales bacterium | reverse complement strand
GCCAGGGCCGCCCTGCGGGGCGCCGCCCATGCCGCCCATGCCACCCATGCCACCGCCGCCCATCATGTCGGACGGGATGTAATCGATCTGCTGTCCGTTCACGATGATGGTGCCGCCGTTGTAGGTGGCGTTGCCGGCCACGTCGAAGCTGTTCTGCGCCGTCACGTTCACGGTGCCGCCGTTCATGACCAGGTCGCCGTTGGAGTCGATGCCGTCGGTATCGCCGGCACCCACCTTCACGGTAATCTCGCCACCGTTGATCACGACGATCGGTCCGGTGTAGTCGCCGTAGCGGTACTTGGCGTTCGAGCTGCTGGACATGCCATCCGACGTCGCACCGTAGGCGTTGAAGCCATCGTCGGTCGCGTAGATGTCGACCACGCCGCCGTTGACCACGATCACGTTGGCCTCGACGCCCTCGTGGCTGTCGCTGATCGTCACGTTGCCACCGTCGAACACGAGCGCCACATCGGCGTAGATGCCGTCGTCGTAGCTGGCAATCTGGATGTCGCCGCCCGCGATGAAGATGCTGCCCGCGCAGTTCATGGCGTCATCGGCGGTGGACAGACGCATGCTGCCCGGTGCCAGGATCATGAGCGTCTCCGCAGCAAGGCCCTTGGCGGAGCCATCGGCATTGCTGCTCGCGACCGCGGTCGTGGTCGTGCGGCCCATGCCGCCCATACCGCCCATGCCACCCATGGTCTCGGCCACGGCGCCGGAATCACCGCCGCCGGTCGTGATCTGGAAGTCACCGCCGCCCACGATGAGCGCGGTCTGCGCCTGGATACCATCGTCACCCGTGTTCAGCGTGAAGTCGCCGCCCATGATGTACACGTAACCCAGGTTGGCATCGGTGTCGTTGCTGGACTTGAGCGCGTCGCCGCCCGCGTTGATCGTGAAGTCGCCGCCGGCGATGCGCAGACAGTCCTTGCCCACGATGCCGTCATCCGTGGCGTTCACGGTGATCACGCCGTCCAGGATGTCGAGCTCGTCCTTGCCCTTGATGCCGTCATTGGCGCTGGTCACGGCGAGCGCACCCGCACCGCACACGATCAGGTCGTCCTTGGAATACAGCGCGGCATCGATGTCCAGAGCCTGGGCGTTCGTGCCGAAGCTCGCGCTGGACAGGCTGTTGCTGCTTCCGGCAGCCAGGTACACCCAGCAGTTCTTGCAGTCCTCCACGTACAGGGCGGCATCGTCGTCGTTGCTCACATCGACGCCGTTCAGCACCAGGACGACGTTGCCCTTATCCGCAACAACGTGGATCTGCCCGTCACTCAGGCTGCCGGAGAACTCGTAGGTCCCCGCCGCCAGGATATGCACGGTACTGCCCGACACGTTCACTGCGCTGCCATCACCGGAAACCTTGATTCCGGAATCGTTCAAGCTGATACTGGCGGTCACGTTGCCCGGTTCCGCGCTCTTGGTGAAATCGAGCTCGTAGGCACCGTATGCCGTCAGGTCGTAATCCAAGAAGCTCGTGGCGACCTGGACGGCCTCGCCATCCGCCACGGCGGTCGTGGTTTGGACGGCGGAGTCAGCGTCCGACACCGCAACGGCATTGGCGGTAACGGTATCGTCCGTACCCTTACCCGAGGTGATCCCCGGGAACAGGGAGAAAACCAACAGCAGTGCGCCGGCAATGGCGATGGCGACCGCCGTGATGATGATCCATGCTTTCTCCTTGATCATGATGTCCTCATTTCGTCGTTGTCCCTTGGGATCGCCCGGAGGGAGGAGAGAGACCCTCCGCGCGGTTGGGCCGAGTATACGCCGCGCCCCGAAATCAACGGAAACCTTAACACTTCCTTAACCAACCTGCGGTTTCGCCGTTGATTTCCCGTCATCTCGCTCACATTCGCTCCACGATTGCCCACGCCCAGCCGGCGGCGAGCAGTCAGCTGTCGTATCATATGGACGACAGCTGGAGATAAGCGGTGCGGGAGGGGGCATCATGGACAGCGACGTGCGCGAACGCCACTGGCTCGACCGCCAGCTCCTGATCGTGAACATCGTCTGCATCGCGCTTTACGCACTGCGATGCATCCTGCGCGTACTCTCCGACGGCAGCATGCCCTGGTCGGAGCACTTCATCAGCACCGTCTTCTCGAACCTCTCCATGATCATCTTCGTGGCGCTGGCCGCCACGCTCCTGCTCTTCTTCTGGTCACGCATCACAGCTGAGCGCGCGCGGCGCTATCTCTGCCTTGCCGCGAGCATGATCCTCGCCATCATGGTGCTGCGCTTCCTCAAATACAACGGCGCCGACCCGCACGTGGAGCACGCCATGTCGCTCCTGTGGTACGCCTACTACCCCTGTCTCATGTTCGCGAGCGCCGGCCTGTACCTCGCGAGCCTGTACAGCTATCCCAAGATCGCCCGGCCCATCGCCCGCGAATGGAGGCTCCTACTTCCCGCGGCCGGTCTGCTGGGCATCCTGTGTCTGACCAACGACCTGCACCAGCAGCTCTTCCGCATTAGGGAGTTCTTTCCGCACAGCGGGAGTTTCACCTACTCGTACGGGCCGCTGTACGTTGTAGTGGTCGCCTTCTGCGGCATCCTGTTGCTGGGGAGCCTGGGCATCCTGGTCCACCGTGGCAGCGGTCGGCATTGGCGCAGCCGCATCTGGCTACCGCTGTTGTGGATCGCAGCGCTTATCACCTACACCATCGCGAGCTTGTCGGGCTTCGTCGAGAGCCACTACTGGCTAAACGCGCTGTTCAAGATGCCGGAGGTCGTGAGCTTCTGCTGCTGCATGGTCGTGGTGGACTGCGTGCTGTTGGGACTCATCCCCTCCAACCTGGGCTACGCCACTTTGTTGAAGCACAGCAGCGTGCCCCTGCTCATTGCGGATCAGGGGGATGAGCCCTTCATACGCAGCGCCCACGACTGGCTCGAGCAGCTGCCCGCCGATGTCAAGCTGCAGGCACGCCTGGAGGGGAGCTGCCCGCTGGATGCGGACAGCCTGCTGCGAAGCTTCCCCGTGAACGGCGGCACCGCCTATTACGTGGACGACCTGAGCGCGATGAACCAGGCGAACGAGCGATTGGGGGAGCTCGCCGAACAGCTCGCCGACGAG
This sequence comes from Coriobacteriales bacterium, assembly GCA_017434185.1. Taxonomy (GTDB): domain Bacteria; phylum Actinomycetota; class Coriobacteriia; order Coriobacteriales; family RUG844; genus RGIG2431. Next base: position 175 of record JAFRFV010000082.1, on the reverse strand, counting down.
ACCAGCGTCATCCAGGCGGACCTGGCCCTGCGCAGGCAGCTCGCCCGCACGCAGGAACAGACGCGCATCTACGAGCAGCTCTCGCAGGTCATGGAGCCGCAGCTCCTGAGCATGGAGCGGACGCTTGGCGGCGACGCGGCGCAGGGCGGCGCGACACCGGGCGACCGCGCGCGTC
>JAFRFV010000081.1 GCA_017434185.1 Coriobacteriales bacterium | reverse complement strand
CTGCTGACCAGCATGATCCATGTGATAAGCGCTGCGACGCTGCGCCTACAAGCGAGCGTCGAGTTCCCGCCGCAAGATACGACGCATGCTGGCAAGCAATCGGTACGCACGCTCGTTGAGCACCGGGAGCTCACCGCGCTCCCACGCTTGCTGCACCGCCTGACGACAGACATCCCTGAACTCCGTCGCCGATCGCTCGAAGCAGCGCAATACGAAGTCACCTTGCCCGCGGGCGACATCCACGCCATCCGCCGTGAGTGTCCAGGAGACACGGCTCCAGCCCAGTCTGTGGAACGACTCCTCGCCGCCATCGAAATATAGCTGCAGGATGTGCGGCATGCCCTCCGCAACGAGCTGTTTCTCGAGCATTTCAACGCTCATATTCATCTCACGTTTCAAATCCCACTTGTATGGCCAGCTGCCACCATTGACTTTCTCGAGCGAGTGCAGGTTGGGCGGAGGAAGCAGAAGATGCATCATGTCGAGGGGCTTATCGAATGGGATCACGTTCTGCATAAGGACTCCTTTCATCGATGTTGGCAGTACCACCTTGCTCGCCGCAGGTTGGTGCCGGGATCAACGAGCCAACTCTCTCCCCCGACTCTGGATGAATGCCGCGACCAAAGCGTCGCAGTGCGCATCATATCGCTAGACAGCGGTGTCCGCGTCCATGGACAGCGCGGGGATTTCCACCCCCGTCCAGGCGGATTCTGTGTGTGCGAACAGGCTCGGGACGCACACAGAAAAGCTCTGGATGCGTCGAAAGTCTCGTCCAGGCGAAGTCTGTGTGTGTAAACAGCGTTCCAGGCGGTCCGAACAGCCCCAGGACACACACAGAATAGCTCTGGATGCGTCGAAAGCCTCGCCCAGGCGGATTCTGTGTGTGTAAACAGCCCCAGGACACACACAGAATAGCTCTGGATGCGATGGTGCCCCGTCTAGGAGAATTCTGTGTGCATGCAGCGCTCACACAGTGTGATAAGCGCTGCGTCCTTTCGCCATCGCAATCGGATTCGAAATGAAAAATGGCTGCTATTCAGCAGCCATCATCATTTCGAATGGTGCGGGCGAAAGGACTTGAACCTTCACGGGGATACCCCCATTGGCACCTGAAGCCAACGCGTCTGCCTATTCCGCCACGCCCGCACAGTGGTACGCATACTAGCACAACCGCACACACTTTGCACAAGATTTTTCCCGCTCAGCGCCCAGCGGCACGCGCGGAACGCCCTCGGCGCGCCCATGCATCCCCTATGCGTCCCGCGCTCTGTACTCTCCCGCCGCTCCCCGGTACAATATATGGTTGCAGCAACATGGATCCCGTTCGCACGCAGCAACAACACGCAGCAAGCGCCCAGCGCGCACGCAGCAACGACACACAGCATGAAGGGACACATGCACATGGCAGATGGCACGCAACTCATTCTTGGCCGCTACCGGCCGCTGGACATCCTGGGCAGCGGTGGCTTCAGCACCGTCGAAGTCGCTTGGGACACCCGCATCCAGCGCCGCGTCGCCATCAAGCGCATCCCCTTCGACGGCAACGCCCCCGCGGACTCCGCCCTCACGGAGGCCCGCACCGCCGCCATGCTCAACAACCCCGCCATCGTGCAGGTCTACGATTTCGAGGAGACCCCCACCGAAGCGCTCCTGATCATGGAGTACATGGACGGCATGTCGCTCAACGAGTACATCCGCGACTGCCTGGACTACCTGGGGCCCAACGAGATGGCCGCCATCGTGACCGCGGTCTCCCAGGCCCTGCAGTTCGCCCACGACAACGGTGTCCTGCATCTTGACATCAAACCCGCCAACATCATGATCAACCAGCGCGGCGAAGTGAAGGTGGGCGACTTCGGCATGGCGCAGCTCGAGGACGTCTACGGCTACCTTCCCGCGGACGGTGGTACCGTGGGCTACATGCCCCCGGAGCAGATCAGCGGCGGCAACATGGATGGCCGCACCGACGAGTTCGCCCTCGCCTGCGTGGTCTACGAGATGCTCACCGGCGTCTCCCCCATCCGCAGCAGCGACGTCGACGGCAGCCTGGAGCGCATCGAGCTGCGCGACTACGACGCCCCCAGCGCCTTCGACCCCAAGATCCCCAAGGCCATCGACGACATCCTGTACAAGGCCCTCTCCCCCGCCCGCAGCGGCCGCTACCCCAGCGTCGACGACTTCGCCGACGCGCTCCTGCCCTACCTGGGCGACCCCCGTCAGGGCATCAAGACCCTGGCCGCCGTGGTCTCCCCACAGGACCACGACTTCCCGCCCGAGCAACCCCGCAGCCGTTCCACCAACGAAGATGGCCTCTGGCAGCGCCTTGGCAAGCGCGGCAACGGCATCTTGCGCGCAAGCAGCGCCCTGTCCTGCGGCTGGCTCACCTGGCTCGCCTGCAGCCAGCTCGAGATCGCCGATGGCATCAGCTGGATCGTGGCCATGGCCATCGCCGCCATCGGCGCACTGGCCCCGCAACTGGGTGCCATCCTCACGTTCCTCACGCTGGGCGTGATCTGCTGCATCGAATCCGCTCCCATCTGCGGCGCCATCCTGCTGGGCACGAGCATCGTCTGGTGGCTCGTGTGGGGACGCCGCGACTTCGCTTCCAGCGCACTTCCCCTGGCGGCACCCCTCGCGGGCCTGACCTGGCTCACGCCGCTCTTCCCCTTCGCGACGGGCTTCCGCCTGGACCTGCGCCGTTTCGCCCCCGCGCTCATCATGGGCTTCATCGTGCTCTGGGTGGTCTGCGCCCTCACCGGCAGCAGCGACCTCATGCACTCCGGTCTCGTGCTCACACAGCAGCCGGCCGCACCCTCGAGCCCGGGTCTGCTGCTCGACACGTCGGACACCCGCCCCGACGCGATCCTGCTCCAGCTCATCCGTGAACCCGCCTCCATAATCATGTTGCTCTCATGGGTTTTTGCTGCCAGCTCAGCATCATGGCTTTGTGGCAGATGGAACCGCGTGCTATGTATTGTGAGCGCCATCCTGTGCGGCGTCCTGGCCATCGCCGGACCGCTGCTGCTGGACTACTTCCAGACCGGCGCATGGAACGTCCCGCCCACCGCCATCCTGATAAGCGTGGGCGCCAGCCTGCTGCTGATGCTCGCCGTGAGCATAGCGGGCATCCCGTATCGAGACGAAGAGGACTGAGAGGACCATCATGGGTATCCTGCAAGGATTCGAGAGTCGCATGGAGAAGGCCTTCGAAGGCGGCGGACTCTTCCGCTCCCAGGTCACTCCGGTCCAGATCAGCAAGCGCGCCGAGCGCGAGATGAACCGCAACAAACTGGTGAGCGCCGGCCGCCAGCATGCGCCCACACTCTACAACGTGCTCCTGAGCCCCGCCGATGACGACAACCTGTGGGGCTACTATCCCACCCTCTCCGGCGAGATCGAGACCTACCTGCGCGGCAAGGCCTACGAGAACGGCCTGCACATGGACGGCCGTCCGCTCGTGCGCTTCATCGTGGATGACGGCCTCAAGCCCGGCAAGTTCGACGTCATCGCCGAGGTCGTGTCCGGCAACATCATCGCCCAGCTGCGCGAAGAGGAGCTCGACTACTACGCTTCCCTTGCGGGGGATAAGCGCGACGCTCCCGCGGCGGACGACGATGAGTTCGATGCGGGGCCGCAGGGGCAGGGGGATTCCGCTAGGATATCGCTCCACCCCCAGCCCCTGCGGCACGCGGCGAACGAAACGGCGGACGCCGAGGATGCACCCCACGAATCGCCCGCAAGGGATGCGCAGTATGCGAAAGCGGCGAAGTCGCCTGCGCCGGCGTCGCTCATTCCCGAGACCATCATCCTCGATCGCGCCAACCCCCGCGGCACACGCGACGTCACCGACGCCGCTTCGCTGCGTCCCGCCGCATCCCTGCTCAACCAGGAGACCGGCGAGGTCTGGCAGCTCGAGGGCATGCGCGTGAGCCTGGGCCGCGACCGCAACATGCAGATCCCCCTGCGTGATGCCAACGTGTCCCGCAGCCACGCGGAGCTCATCTACGACAACGGTCGTTGGATCCTGCGCGACCTGGGCTCCACCAACGGCAGCTTCATCAACGGCCAGCGCGTGGGACAGATGGAACTGAAAGACGGCGACATCATCGAGCTCGGTGTCACCGTGCTCGAGTTCAGGGAGGACCAGCTGTGATCGATATCGTCCTTCTGGTTGGCCGTCTGTTGTTGGTGGCACTGCTCTACCTCTTCCTCTTCGCCGTGATGAAGACCGGCATCGGCTTGGTGCGCGGTCAGCGCGAGAAGGACCGCACCTGGACCGTAAGCGTCGAGCGTGGCCCCAAGGAGCTGCGCGGTGTCTCGATCCAAGTGCTGGGCCCCGTGGTGGTGGGTCGCGCGCCCGGTGCCGACATCCTGATCCCCGGTGGCTATGTGTCGGGCCGCCACGCGCGCTTCCAGCCCATGGGCAAGGAACTCATCGTGGAGGACCTCGACTCCCGCAACGGCACGCTCGTGAACGGCGAGGAGGTCACCCAACCCACCGCCGTGCGCGAGGGCGACATCGTGACCGTGGGTGACGTGGAGATGCGGGTGAGTCGCGCATGAGCAACACGCAGAGCTTCCGCTGCGGTTCACGCACCGACCTGGGCCGCATGCGTCCCCACAACGAGGATTCCCTGATAGTCATGCAACCGCTCTTCGCCGTCGCTGACGGCATGGGCGGTCACGCCGCTGGTGAGGTCGCCAGCGAGATAGCCATTGAGACACTGGTCAACCACGCGCCCAGCCATCTGGACACGGACGCCCTGGGGCGCGCCGTCGAAGCCGCCAACCGCGCCATCATCCGCGCGGTGCAGCAGGGCAAGGGTCGCCCCGGCATGGGCACCACGCTCACCGCCTGCATGGTGGAAGGCAACGTGCTGTCCATCGCACAGGTGGGCGACTCGCGCGCTTATCTGCTGCATCAAGGCCAGCTGCAGCGCCTCACCCGCGACCATTCGCTGGTCGAGGAACTTGTCGAGCGTGGGGAGATAAGCGCTGAGCAGGCCCGCTGGCATCCGCAACGCAGCGTGATCACCCGCGCGCTGGGAAGCGACCTGGATACGCAGCCCGACCTCTACGAGCTGGATGTGAGCCCGGGCGACCGCCTGATGATCTGCTCCGACGGCCTGTACGGCATGATCGGTGACAGCCAGATCAAGGACCTGCTGCGCACGCCCGACCCCCAGGCCGCGGCGGACGCCCTGGTGGATGCCGCCAACGAGGCCGGTGGCCATGACAACATCACCGTCGTGGTGGTGGACATCCCCGGCGACCCAACCGCCGACACCACCTCCGCCGGAAGCGCAAGCGGCGCACACAGCATGCCCTCCTCCGGCTCGAGCGGCCAGGGCGCCAACACCGCGCGTTTCCGCTGGAAGCCCGTGCTCATCTTCGCCTCGATCCTGCTGCTGTTGGTGCTCGGCGCCGCGGGTGGCGTGTACGCCTACGCCCGCAGCAGCTACTACGTGACCGTTTCCGGCAGCACACTGTCGGTCTACCGTGGCCTGCCCGGCTCCGTCGCCGGCGTGGAGCTGTCCTGGTTCGAACACAGCAGCGACGTGGAGGTGGAATACCTTCCTCGCAACGTGGTGGAGCGTTTGGATAAGGGCATCCAGGTGGATTCCCTCGAAGATGCCGACGCCCTCATAGACTCGTATCGCCAGTACGCCCCCAAGACGACCACCTCGAGTTCGACACAGGGCAACTCGACATCAAGGACCATCTCGTGAGGTCCCGTCGCGACACAGAACTCTGGCTCCTCATTGCAGCACTGCCCATATTGGTGCTGCTGTTCGCCATGCTCCTGATCAATCAGAGGCAGGACCTGACCTTCAGCTCCTTCGCGGTGCCACTGGGCCTGTTCGCCGCCTTCGTGCTGGCACATCTCACCACACGCCGCTTCGCGCCCAACGCGGACCCGGCGCTGCTGCCCATCAGCTTCCTGCTCTCCGGCATCGGCATCTGCTTCGTCATGCGCCTGGCGCCCAGCCTGGCCATGAAGCAGCTCTGCTGGCTGTTCTTGGGCATCGCCGCCATGGTGGTCACCCTCATACTGGTGCGCTCGCTCGAGAACCTGGCCAACTACAAGTACAGTGTCATGATCGTGGGCCTGCTGCTGTTGCTGCTGCCCGCCGTCATCGGCACCGAGATCTACGGCTCCAAGATCTGGATCACCTTCGCGGGCTTCAGCTTCCAACCCGGTGAGATCGCCAAGGTGCTCATCGTCATATTCCTGGCCGCCTACATGGCACAGAACAGGGAGCTCTTATCCGTATCCAACAAACGCTTCCTGGGGCTGCAGATCCCGCATCTGCGCACCCTCGCTCCCCTGCTCATCATGTGGGCCATCGCCATGCTCATAGTCGTGTTCGAGCGCGACCTGGGCAGCGCCATGCTCGTGTTCGGCATCTTCCTGATCATGCTCTACGTCTGCTCCGGCCGCCCCGCCTACGTGATCGCGGGCGCGCTGCTGGTGCTGCTGGGCCTGACCGCCGCCTACTTCTGCTTCGACCATGTGCAGGTGCGTATGAAGGCGTGGCTGCACCCCTTCGACTACCCCAAGGACGCGGGCTACCAGATCATCCAGGCCACGTACTCCATGGCCGACGGTGGCCTGTTCGGCACCGGCATCGGGCGCGGCATGCCCACCAAGATACCCGTTGTGGCCAGCGACTTCATCTTCGCCGCCATCGCCGAGGAGATGGGCCTGCTGGGTGCCGCCGGCATCCTGATCGCGTTCATGCTGTTCGCCATCCGCGGCTTCCTCACGGCGGCGCGCGCCAAGAGCGACCTGGCGGCCTTCACCGCCACCGGTCTCACCACCGCCATCGCCCTGCAGGCTTTCGTGATCGTGGGCGGCATCACACGCGTCATCCCCCTCACGGGTCTGACCCTGCCCTTCATGAGCCAGGGCGGCTCGAGCCTGCTCGCCAGCTTCATCATCCTGGCGTTGCTGCTGCGTGCGGGGCATGAGGGCAGCGGCATGGGGACGGAGCTGCAGGGCACCGTGCGCATCGACGGCGGCGGGCTGGGGCGCGTCGCCCTGGGGCGTCGCCTCACGCAGCTCGTGACCTGCTTCACCGTGCTGTTCGCGGTGCTCATAGGCGCCCTCACCTGGGTGCAGGTGGTGCGCGCGGACTACTACCGGAACCTGCCCAACAACAACCACGCCATCGAGCGCAACGCGCAGATCGAGCGTGGCAGCATCCTCACCAGCGACAACGTGGTGCTCGCACAGAGCGTGCTCTCAGACGATGGCATCACCTACGAGCGTGTCTACCCGCAGGGCGACCTTGCCGCGCACGTGGTGGGCTACTACAGCGTGCAATACGGCAGCGCCGGCATCGAGGCGCACGAGAACAGCGAACTCGCGGGCAAGACCGGCACGAGCAGTTGGAGCCAGGCGATCGGACGCATGGCGAGCGGCGGCACCCCCGGCAACGACGTCATGCTCACCCTGGATGCCAGCGTGCAGCAGGTGGCGCAGGACGCG
>JAFRFV010000080.1 GCA_017434185.1 Coriobacteriales bacterium | reverse complement strand
GACACCGACCGCAATCTCGATGGGATCCTCAATGTTGTGCAGGGCCGCTTCGGTCTCCACAATGATCTTGAAAAGCTCATCCTCAAACACATACCGCTGATACTCTTCCTCCGTGATTGTGCGGTACTTACCGGCGGTGTCGTCACGTGTCATCGGAAGCCCCTTCTCTTATCCCCATGCCTCCTAGAGTGATTCTAGCATAGCGCATGAGAGGAGACGAAATGCCGCGCATCGTCTCATCTTATATCTCATGTGCTCGAGAACCACGAATCATGCGCTGCGCATGAGGCGGTTCTGAACTTGGATATGGCAGAGAGGCAAGCATTCCGCCTCAGGGTGATAAGCGCTTCATGCGCTGCATATGAGCGGAGCATGAGAGGTTCCCGCTCATCGACGATTCTGCATGAGCACCCTCTGTGGGATTCTTCGCACGAAAAGTACCCGCCGCGACCATGTCCGGTAAGGAGCCGGCGCGAAGGTGGGTGTAGAAAGGAGAAGGAGGGTATATATGGGTAAGCTCACCATGACACGCCGTACCTTCATCAAGGTGGCCGCCGCCACAGGTGCCGCTGCGTCGCTTCTGTCAGCAGCTGCGCCCATGCAGGCTCTGGCCGCCTACGAGGGGACGACCACTGCGTCCGAGTCCGGTGTCAAGCACATCAGGACCAGCTGCCGTGGTTGCGGCAAGATGGAGTGCGGTACCTGGGCAACCGTCCAGAACGGTCGCGTCGTCCGCATCGAGGGCGATGAGACCGCATTCGGTTCCTATGGTAACTGCTGCGCCAAGTCCCAGGCGTCCATGCAGGCCGCCTACCACCCCGATCGCGTGCACTATCCTGTGAAGCGTAGCACCGCCAAGGATAGCGATGATTGCGGTTGGGAGCGTATCAGCTGGGACGATGCGATGCATATCATGTCCCAGAAGATCACCGAGTGCCAGGAGAAGTACGGACGTGAGACGCTCATGTTCATGGGTGGCACCTCCCGTATCTGGTCGATGTCGCCCTATGGCGCATTCAAGAACATCTTCGGTTCGCCCAACACCATACAGGCGAACGAGATCTGCAAGGGCCCGCGTTTCTATGCCACCACGATGAACGACATGACCGAGTTCTTCTGGATGGAGACCGTCGGTCGTCCGCTGGTCTACGTGCAGTGGGGCGGTGCTTCCGAGCTGTCCAACTACGATGATTCCTGCCGTACCACCGTCGACGTGGCCTTCCGCGCCAAGTACCACATCCTGGTCGATCCGCGCTGCACCAACATGGCCACCACCTCTTCCGACATCTGGCTGCCCATTCGCCCCGGTACCGACGGTGCCATGGGCAATGCCTGGGCGCAGGTCATCATCGCCAACGAGCTCTATGATGATTTCTATGTGCGCAAGTGGAGCAACGCTCCCTATCTGGTAATCCAGGAGGAGACTGCGCCTCGCGAGTACATCCTGGGTTATGGCCCCAACGCCGGCGTCTTCAAGGATGGCCAGGGTAATCTGAACACCCGTCTGCTGCTTGAGGCTGACCTGATCGAAGGCGGCTCCCGCGGTAAGTTCATGATGATCAACGAAGCCGCTGGCGATGGCTCCTTCACCTATTACGACATCGAGCGCCCCAATCCCGGTTGGGAGAACGAGGAATGGACCCCTGCCACCGAGGGCTTCGTTCCCAACCAGCCCGGTCTCGACTGGACCGGTCAGTCCCAGGGCTTCGTCATGGATTACGTGCCCTTCCCCGATGGTATCTTCCCCGCCCTCTATACCGGTGAGAAGGACGGCATCGAGGTCACGCTGAAGGACGGCTCCGTCGTCCATTGCAAGACCGTCTGGGAATGCTACGAGGAGTGGCTCAACAGCAAGTGGACTCCCGAGATCGTCGCTGGAATCTGCGAGGTTCCCGCGGAGAACATCATCGCCGCTGCCAAGACCTATGCGACCCGCCTCGATCCCGGCACCGGCTATGGCAACGGTGGTATCCAGTACATGCTCGCGCAGGAGCATGCCTGCAACGCCCTGAACAACCAGCGCGCCTGCGATCTTATCGTCGCCATCTGCGGCAACATGGATGTCCCCGGCTCCCAGCGCGGTTCGACCAAGGGTTGGCCCGTGGGTAACGACCTGGGCTTCACGATGCCTTCCTCCGCGCGCCTGCGTGGCACCGACCCGACCAAGCTGCTTGGCAACCTGGACTTCCCCATGTTCGCGGCCAACTACGGCCCCGGTTGGGCGGATGGCAATTCCATCTACAAGGCCATCGAGACCGGCAAGCCCTATCCCGTGACCTGCGGTAACTTCCAGACCGGCGACTTCATGAACATGTGCAACGCCACGTACAACCACGAGATGCTGCGTTCGCTCGACTTCCTCCTCTGTGCGGATCTGTGGCACACGCCCACTACTGAGACCGCCGATATCGTGGTTCCCGCTTGCCACTGGCTCGAGCTCAACTGCATGCGCAAGGGCCAGGGTTCCTGCGGTCACTGCGGTGCCACCTGCCAAGCCGTGCTGCCTCCCGGCGAGGCTCGCAGCGATCTCCAGCAGTGCATCATGATGGCCGAGGCCATCGGCGTTCCCTACACCGACCAGCCCGGTATGGAGTGGCCTGTGGATAAGTTCCTCGAGTGCACCCAGTCCATCGGCTTCGGTGGCAAGTATCCCGATGATCCCAACGGCGAGTGGACCTGGTCCGAGTACTACCAGTACTTCCAGGAGCACGGCTGGTTCGACATGAAGATCTGGAAGCCCGAGGATTGGGGTACCTACCGTCGTTACCAGACCGGCAAGCAGACCAACCCGGGTCGCCCCGTGCGTCGTCAGGGTTGGAACACCCCCACCCAGAAGCACGAGATCTGGTGCACCAAGACCGAGTGCGTCATGGGTATCGAAGAGGCGTTCCCCAACTGGATCGAGCCTCCGTACAGCCGTCAGGCCGCTCCTGGCATGTACAAGGACGACACCTACTTCCTGGCCACCACCGGCCGTCGTCAGGGCACCTACTTCCACTCCGAGCACCGTCAGCTGCCGTGGTGCCGTGAGCTGTGGCCGTGCCCGCGTATGGAGATCAATCCCGACGATGCCGAGCGTCTTGGCATCCAGCAGGGCGATTGGTGCTGGATCGAGACCAACTGGGGCAAGATCCGTCAGGTCGCCGATCTCTACTATGGCATCACCCCCGGTACCATCAACCTGGAGCATCAGTGGTGGTATCCCGAGTTCAAGCACGCCAAGAAGGGCTTCGATCTGTCCTGCGTCAACTGTCTTGTGGATAAGGACCAGCAGGATCGCTTCAGCGGCACCTCGTATCTGCGCGCCTATTGCGTGCATGTGTACAAGGCCACTGCCGAGAACAGCCCCTTCGGCAATCCCGTGCCCTGCGATATCGACGGCACGGAGATCATCCATACCTCCGATGATCCTCGCTTGAAGGAATGGTTCTCCAACCTGGAGACCAATCTCGAAGAGAGGAGGGCCTTCTAATGACTCAGTATTCCATCGTCACCGACCTCAACAAGTGCGTCGGATGCCTCGCATGCTGCGTGTCCTGCAAGCAGATCAACGGTGTGCCCATCGGTAACTACTGGCTCAAGATCCTGCGTATCGGTCCCAACCCCAAGTATGACGGTGCCCAGTTCCCGGACATCGAGCTCTATCACCTGGCCATCCAGTGCCAGCACTGCGCCAAGCCCGAGTGCGTCGCCGTGTGTCCCACCGGCGCTTCCCAGAAGATGGCCGATGGCACCGTGCAGATCGACAAGGAGAAGTGCATCGGCTGCCAGTTCTGTGTCATGGCCTGCCCATACGGTGTGCGTTATCTGAACGAGCAGGAGCGCGTTGTCGAGAAGTGCACCCTGTGCGAGCAGAAGACCCAGCAGGGCGAGCTGCCCCAGTGCGTTGCGCAGTGCGGTGGCAAGGCGCGCTTCTTCGGTGATTTGGATAAGGGCATCGAGACCTTCCAGGGTCCCGGCCCCGACGTCGCCGCGGATGGCACCCGTAAGGTCACCTATGAGTCCCAGCAGGCGTTCCGCCGCACGCTGGCCGAGTCCGTGGGGGTGTGCGTCGATCCCTACACCTCTTCCGAGGTCTACAAGCTGCCTGACGTGGGCAATGGTCCGTCGTTCCGCTACATCCTCCGTGGCCTGAAGTGGCGCGGCTAGTCGAGAGGAAAGGAGAAACTATCATGGCAACTCAATGGCCTCTCGTCATCTTCACCCTCGCCCTGTGCTTCGCCGGCGGCCTGCTGTTCATGCAGAGCCTGATGGCCATCCTGGGCAAGGGTAGCGCCAAGTTCCAGAAGCTTGCCGCTATCACCAACATCGCGATCATCGTGATCGGTGGCATCGCCGTGTTCTTCCACCTGCAGCACTGGGAGAGGATCTTCAACGGCTTCGGTCACATCACAAGTGGCATCACCCATGAGCTCATCATGGTCGTGCTGGCCCTGGCCGTGCTTGTGGT
>JAFRFV010000079.1 GCA_017434185.1 Coriobacteriales bacterium | reverse complement strand
TACTGGTCAAGGAAGGCGAGATGTGCGCTCTGGTAGGCGAGAGCGGCAGCGGCAAGAGTACGCTGGCCAAGCTGCTCGTGCACTTCTACGACCTGGACGAGGGAAGCATCACCCTGGGTGGGCAGGACATCACCCGGATGCGTGTGGACGCTCTGAACGACCAGATCTCCTATGTGTCGCAGGAACAGTTCCTGTTCAACACCAGCATCTACGACAACATCAGGTTGGGCAAACCCGACGCAAGCCGCGAAGAGGTGTTGCACGCTGCCCATCTGGCCCAATGCGACGACTTCCTGGCACGCCTGCCCCAGGGCATCGACACCCCCGCAGGCGATGGCGGCAAGATGCTCTCCAGTGGCGAGCGTCAGCGCATCAGTCTGGCCCGCGCCCTGCTCAAGGATGCTCCGGTCATCGTGCTCGACGAGGCGACCGCCTTCATCGACCCCGAGAACGAGGAGAAAATGAACGCCGCCATCTCGCAGGTCATCAAGGGCAAGACGGTGCTCATCATCGCGCACCGTCTGCATACCATCACCGATGCCGACCACATCGTGGTCCTGCATGAGGGCAGGGTCGACGCTCAGGGAAGCCATCAGGAGCTTCTGGAGACATCGGAGGTCTACAGGCGCCTATGGGCCGCGGCTCAGCAGAGTGTCGCGTGGGAGGTGAGGGCATGATCGCATTGCTCAAGCGCATCCTGGACCTGGCCCAGGGCTATAGGGGCCGCATCTACGGTGCAGCCGTCTGCTCGTTCTTCAAGGCGCTCTTTGGAAAGGCGCCCTTCATCGTTGCCTTCTTCATGATCGGCGGTTTCCTCAACCACAGCCTGACTCCCATCCACTGCCTGTGGGCGGGTCTGGCGCTGTTGGCAAGCGTGGCCGTGCAGGCCATCTTCCAGAATCTGGCGGATCGCATGCAGTCCGGGTCGGGCTTCGAGATGCTGGCGGACCTGCGCAAACGCTTGGGCGAGCGCCTGCGCCGCATGCCCATGGGCTTCTTCACGGAAGGCAATATCGGGCGTATCAGCAGCGTGCTCTCCACCGACATGGTCTTCATCGAGGAGAACTTCATGATGGTCGTAGCCGACCTCATGAGCTACCTGTTCAGCGCCATCATCTTCATCGCCTTCATGTTCTGGTTCGACTGGCGCCTTGGTCTGCTTTCCGTGGCGATCACGGCCATCATCTGGGGCATCGGCGAGGCCATGAAGAAGGACACTCTCGCCCACTCCGACGCGCGTCAAGCGGCCGCGCGGGCCACCACGGATGCGGTGATCGACTTCACGGAGGGCATGGGCATCATCAAGACCTACAACATCCTGGGCGAGAAGTCCAAGGATCTGGTCGATGCCTTCAAACTCAACTGCGACGTCAACCTGGAGTTCGAGAGCGACTACGCGCCCTGGGCATTCGCCCTCAATCTGAGCTACGGCTTGGGCAGCGTTGCGGTCCTGCTCGTGAGCTGGCTGTTGTACGCGAACGGCTCCATCCCGCTGCTGTTCTTCATCGGTATGATGCTCTTTGGCTTCGAGGT
>JAFRFV010000078.1 GCA_017434185.1 Coriobacteriales bacterium | reverse complement strand
CGGCGCGGCAGCCTTGCAGCAGCGATCCCCTTGATACATCCTTGAAGCCCACGGGCATACCCCTCTCATGTCACAGGAACCGTATTCTAATCCAGCGCCCACGGTGGCTGGAGAGTGATTCCGCGAGCTCGCGCTGGAAGGCCGCTGGGCGCTGCTTGCTTTACATGGCGCGCGGGATGGTGGGATGATACCGGCATCATATTCCACTCGGGAGCCGTCACTACGGCTGAGAGGCGGCCACATGGGGCCGCGACCGAACGACCGTGCCGGTAATGCGGCACGAGCAAAGGAGCGGATCATGCGCAACAAGAGGATACTCGTATTGGTTGAAGTCGCTTTGGCGACCGCTTTGTCGTTGGTGCTTGGTTTGTGGGAGTTCCGTCTGCCCTTCAACGTGGCCGGTGGCAGCATCTCGCTCGCCATGCTTCCCATGGTGGTGATCGCACTGCGTCGCGGCCCTGTCGCCGGTGCCATCACAGGCGCCATCTACGGCAGTTTCGACCTGATCATGGGCAAGGCCTACATCCTGCACTGGGCGCAGGTCCTGCTGGACTACCCGCTGCCGTACCTGCTCTTCGGTCTGGGCGTGGGGCTGTTCGTGTGGGCTTACCGCAAGTCGTTTGACAAGAGCGGTCTCAAGAAGTCGAGCGCCATCCTGGTAGCCGCCGTCGCGGTGGGTGGCGTTCTGCGCTGGGTCGCGCACGTGCTCTCCGGCGCCATCTTCTTCGCCAGCTACGCGCCCGAGGGCATGAACCCTTGGATCTATTCCATGGGCTACAACGCGGGCTACATCCTGCCCACGGTCATCATCGTCTGTCTGGCTTCGCTCATCGTCGTGCCTGCCCTGCAGAAGGCGCTGCCCGCGGAGTAGTTCGCTACTACTCCATCCCGCGGTAGACCATGCCGCTGGGCAGCTTGGGATAGAAGTACGTCGACTTCTGGGGCATGGTCTCGCCTGAGAGTGAGACATCCTGCAGCTGCTCCATCATGATGGGGCGCATGTGGAAGGCGACATCGCTCTCACCGGAAGCGACGCGTGCATCCAGGTCCTCGACGCGCTTGGAGTACGCCATGCGCGTGAGCGTGCCCGCATCCCTGGGGTCGATCCCGAAGATGGGCCCCAACACCAGCTCCTGCAGCGCGGCGTAGTCGACGCGCTTCCAAGCGGGGGAGTGCTCGCTTGTGATGGCGGCATCCAGGTCGACATCGGCCTTGATGCGTGCCAGCACCAGACCATCCATACCCGCGACCTTCATGAGGAAGGCAACACGCCCGCGTTCGCAGGCATCCAGATCCTCCTGTGTGGCGCCCATCTCGAGTTCGAACAACCCGCCCATGCGCGCGAGGAAGGCAGCGGCATCGAAGGCGCCCGCGGCCTTCACGGCGCGGTGGTAGGGGAGCACCACCAGCTGCGGATCGCGCATGTTGGCGAGCGAGATGAGCGTGTACTCGCTGTCGGCTTCCGCATCGAAGCCCGGCAGGTCCTGCGCATCCACGGTTCCGTAACGTGCTTGGCGCGCTGCGTCACGGTATGCGACGGCGGTCGTGTAGCGGTGGTGACCATCGGCGATGAAGATGCACTCGCCGTCCAGCGCTTCCTGGATGCGGTGGATAAGCGCCTCATCCTGCACGAGCCACAGGCGCGAGACGACACCGTCGGCATCGGTCGCACAAGCAGCGACGGGCCCTTCCTTGATGCCGTCGATCAGATGCTGGTAGTCGTCGCCGTTCCAGTTGAAGAGGCCGAAGACGCTCGAGAAGTTGGCATGGGTGGTGGAGATCAGGCGATATCGGTCACCCAGTGCCTTGGGCAGCGTGAGTTCATGGGGAAGGACGACCTTATCCGCGAAAGGCCTGACCTGTACCTGGCAGATGAAGACGCTGCGGCGATGCTGCGCGCCCTCCACCTCGAAGCACTGCTCGAGCAGATAGATGCAGGGCTGCTCGTCACGCACGAGTACACCATCACGCTTCCAGGCCTCCCACGTTGCCGCCGCGGTGACGTAGCGGTTGCGCGGGGTCTCCAGGTCGAGTGCACCGGGAGCCAGTTCCAGCACCACGGCGTTATGGGCGTTGCCGGCTTCCAGCGCATCACGCTGTTCCTGCGACAGCACGTCGTAGGGCGGCGCGCAGAGACTGCTTATGTCCGCGTCGTCGCTCGCGTACCGGTATCCCCTGAAGGCTTCGATCCTGGCCATCTGTTCTCCTATCGTGCCGTGTTGCTGCCACACCGGGATAGTATAACCGCCGGCACCGCGTTTTTGGTACCATAGTCGTGATGACCATATGAGGAGTGCCCATGCTCGCATCCCTGAACGACATCTACCAGAACCTCGACCCCATCGCCTTCAGCGTGGGTTCCTTCGACGTGCGCTGGTATGGGCTCGCCTACCTGGCGGGCTTCCTGCTGGGCGGCTTCGTCCTGTATCGCGTTGCCAAGCGCTGGAAGCTGGGGATCAGTGCGGAGGACGTGGTCACCCTCGTGGTCTTCGCCGCCTGCGGCATCCTGTTGGGCGCGCGCTTGGGTTACTGCCTCTTCTACGGCAATGGCTACTATCTGCAGCATCCTCTGGATATCCTGAAGGTATGGGAGGGCGGCATGTCCTTCCACGGCGGTCTCATGGGTGCCATCGTGGCGATCATCCTGGTCGCCCGCTACCTCAGGATCCCCTTCCTCACCCTTGCCGACCTCATCACCGTCGCAGCGCCGGTGGGCCTGTTCTTCGGCCGCTGCGCCAACTTCATCAACGGTGAGCTCTGGGGTGCACCCACCACCCTGCCCTGGGGCGTCGTCTTCGCCACGACCGGTGGTGGCCCACTGCCGCGTCATCCCAGCCAACTCTACGAGGCCATCCTGGAAGGGCTCGTCCTTCTTGTGATCATGCTCATCCTGGCACGCCGCAACAACCCACCGCGCCCCCAGGGCACGTTCGCAGGTGTGTTCATGCTCTGCTACGGCATCTTCCGCATCGCCGTCGAGTTCGTACGTGTACCCGATGTGCAGCTGGGCTACCTCGCGGGTGATTGGCTCACCATGGGCATATGCCTATCCGTCCCGCTCGTGGTCGCGGGCGTGGTGTTCCTGCTATGGGCCCACCGCGCCCAGCGACCCCAACGTGGCGTTGCGACGCAGTGACGTCAACGGTACTTGTAGAAACCCTCTCCCGCGTTGATACCGGTCTTACCCGCGTCGATCTTCTCCTTCAGCTTGGCGGCTATCCTGCCCGGCGTGCTGTTGGGATCGGCTGCCTGCGGGTTCATGGTCACGATGTTGTAGGCGGTCACCAGTCCCACCACGTCAAGGATGCGGAACGGGCCGTTGGGCGCGCCGGTCGCGAGTGTCCAGGTCTTGTCGATGGTCTCGGGATCGGCGACATCGTTGGCGTAGAGCGCCTCGGCAGCGGATAGGAACGGCACGAGCATGCTGTTCAGGATGTAGCCCGGCTGCTCCTTGTGCAAGCACAGCGGAACCATGCGGATATCCTGGGCGAAACGCACGATCTGGTCGTAGTACTGCATGTCGGTCCCGGCATGGTTCATGACCTCGGCGGTATTGCCCATCCAGATGTTGTTCGCGAAGTGCAGCGCGAGGTACTTCTCGGGGCGGCCGGTATGGGCGGCGAACTGGCTGGGAAGCAGCGTCGAGGAATTCGTTACGATGACGGTCTTCTCGGGCAGATGCTTGGCGAGTTCCTGGTAGAACTCGATCTTCTGGGCGGGATCCTCCGCGACGGCCTCGATCACAAGGTCCGCCTCGCCAAAGGCCTCGTCCCAGTCGGTCGTCAGGACGATGCTCGCGCGAGCGGGATCGACCTTTGCGATGAGCTCGTCGAGCTCCTGGACACTTGCGCCCTCGTCGGAAAGACCACGGGCACGTGCACCGGGGTTCTCCTTGGTCGCTTCGAGCGTGGCCTTGTAGATGCCGGCGAAGCGATCGAGCTTGGGCGTGCAGCGCCCGATGGAGCCTTCGCTGCGCAGCCAGATCTTCACGTTGAAGCCGCAGTAGGCGCTTTGCAGGGCGATCTGGCTCCCCAGCACTCCACCGCCCGCGATGGTCACGTTCCTTATCTCCATTCCCGTTTCTCCTTTCGATGTGTGGACGGCCTCACGAGCCGCTCGACAATATGGTACAGGCCGCGCGGTTCCGGGGCAATGCATACCCTCTGATTAGGGATGATGCATTTTTTGCATAAGCGCGTGGCATGACGTCCGTAATCCGATATACAGCCCTCAACGCCGTTGGCGCGGGCTCGAGGTGTTCCTTCTGTGGGCTCGGAGCGCACTGCGACCCAAGCAGGCGGAACGCGCCCTATAATGTGGACGAATCCACGTCGAGAGGAGACGGTATGCAGGCGATCATCCTGGCAGCGGGTATGGGCAAGAGGCTCAAGGACCTCACTGCTGGCAACACCAAGTGCATGGTCAAGGTGAATGGCATCACGCTCGTGGAGCGCGCTCTCAAGCAATTGGATGAGCTGGGACTCGAGCGCATCGTCTTCGTGGTGGGTTACGAGGGTGGCAAGCTCATGGACTTCGTCCGCACGCTTCCCGTTGCGACTCCCATCGAGTTCGTGGACAACCCCATCTACGATAAGACCAACAACATCTACTCCCTCTACCTGGCCAAGGACTACCTGCTGCGCGATGACACGTTGCTGCTCGAGAGCGACATCATCTTCCAGGAGGGCCTGCTGCGCGAACTCGTGGACGACCCGCGTCCCACCCTGGCGCTGGTGGATGCCTACGAAAGCTGGATGGATGGTACCGTGGTCAAGCTGGACGCCGATGACGGCATCAGCGACTTCATCCCCGGCAAGCGCTTCGACTTCCTGCACAGCGAGGGCTGCTACAAGACCGTCAACATTTACAAGTTCTCCAAGCACTTCTCCCAGACCCAGTACGTACCCTTCCTGGAAGCCTATTCCACGGCGCTGGGTCTGAACGAGTACTACGAGCAGGTGCTGCGCGTCATCACCATGCTCGACAACTCCGAGCTGCGCGCCAAGCGCCTCTCGGGCCAGCTCTGGTACGAGATCGATGACATCCAGGACCTCGATATCGCGGAATCCATGTTCGCTCCCAGCGACGACGAGCATCTTAGCATGCTGCAGGGGCGCTACGGCGGCTACTGGCGTTATCCCGGCATGCTCGATTTCTGCTATCTGGTGAATCCCTACTATCCGCCCCAGCGCCTGATGGACGAGATGAAGGCCAGCTTCGAGGAGCTGCTCACCCAGTATCCCAGCGGTATGCGCGTGAACTCGCTGTTGGCGGCCAAGTACTTTGGTGTCGCCCAGAGCCGCATCCTGGTGGGCAACGGCGCCGCCGAGCTCATCAAGGCCCTCATGGCGGGCTTCAGCGGCAACGTGGGCTTCGTGCGTCCCACCTTCGAGGAGTATCCCAACCGCTACGACCGCGCCAAGTCCGTGGTCTTCGTGCCGCAGACCCCCGATTTCAGCTACGATGCGGCCGACCTCATCTCCTTCTTCGGGGATAAGGACCTCGAAGCGCTCGTTCTCATAAACCCGGACAATCCCAGTGGCAACTACCTGCCGGTGGCGCAGCTCCATGAACTGGCCGCTTGGTGCCAGGGTAGGGGGATCCGCTTCATCCTGGACGAGAGCTTCGCGGATTTCGCCGATGAGCCCGACAACAGCTTCATCGACAACGCGATCCTGCTCTCGTATCCCAACATGGTGGTCGTGAAGAGCATATCCAAGTCCTTCGGTGTACCCGGCGTGCGTCTGGGCGTTCTCGCGAGTGCGGATGAGGCGCTCATCGCACATCTCAAGAAGGACGTCGCCATCTGGAACATCAATTCCTTCGGTGAGTTCTACCTGCAGATCGCCGAGAAGTACCGCAAGGACTATGCTGCCGCGCTCGTGCGCTTCCGCGCCAGCCGTGAACGTCTGGTGGCCGCCCTGCGGGAGAACCCCAAGCTCAGGGTGATCCCCAGCCAGGCCAACTACCTGCTCATCCAGCTGCTGGGGGAAGTGGGCTCGCGGGAGCTCACAGCCAGGTTGCTGGCAGACGAGGACCTGCTGATCAAGGATCTGGGCGGCAAGATCGATCCTTCCAGAGGGCAGTTCATACGCGTCGCCATCCGTACGGATGCGCAGAACGACCGCTTGGTGGCGGCACTCGCCAAAGCCCTCTAGGGCAATGCTTGCATAAGGCCATCTGGCCTGCTATAGTGCAACGGCTGACCTCGCAAGGGGTCTCGAAGTGGGACGTCGGTCCCCACCACAACGGCGCCATGGGTTGCTGTCTGGTCAATCGGATATGCTCTGCTTCTGATTACCCGTCGGTCCCATGCGCCCGCGGGTTTTTCTTTTCGCAGCGGACGCGCTGCGAGGTTCGACACGGCGGGAAACCGTCGTGAATGGATGGAGGTGTGGTTCCCATAGCCAGTCAAGAACCGAGATTGAACGATGAGATCAAGATCTCGAAGTGCCGTCTGATCGGCGTGGACGGCAGCCAGCTGGGCATCTTCGCGATCAGGGACGCCCTGCGCGTCGCTGAGGAGCAGAACCTGGACTTGGTCGAGATCGCCCCCAACGCGGACCCGCCTGTGTGCCGCATCATGGACTATGGTAAGTTCAAGTACGACCAGGCCATGAAGGCGAAGCAGGCACGTAAGAACCAGACCAAGATCGAGGTCAAGGAGATGAAGTTCCGCCCCAAGATCGATGTCGGTGATTACGAGACCAAGAAGAAGCACATCCTGCGCTTCCTGGCCGATGGCGCCAAGGTCAAGGTCACGATCATGTTCCGCGGTCGTGAGATGGCCCACCCCGAGCTGGGATTGAACATCCTCGAGAAGCTCATGGATGACTTGAAGGATCAGTGCATCATCGAGTCCCAGCCCAAGATGGAGGGCCGCAACATGTTCATGCAGGTAGCACCCACGCCTGCCATGCTCAAGAAGGCCCAGGAGAAGAAGCCCGCTCCCAGCCAGGCCAAGGACGACGAACAGTAGGTAGTGCATCTCCCCTGAAAGCGGGGGAGTGACATAAGGAAATGAAGGAGTAGAAGACATGCCCAAGATGAAGACGCACAGTGGTGCTGCGAAGCGCTTCCGCGTGACCCGCAATGGCAAGATCATGCGCGGTAAGGCCTACAAGAGCCACATCCTCGAGAAGAAGTCCCCCAAGCGCAAGCGCAACTTCCGCCAGGAGGGCACCATCTCCCCCGCGGATATGAAGGTCGTCAAGAGGAAGCTCGGTCTGTAGGTTCACGCCTGCTGTCCCATAACCTATTAGGAGTGATTAGAAAATGGCTCGTGTGAAGCGTGCAGTTACCGCCAACAAGAAGCGTCGTACCGTCCTGGCTCGCGCCAAGGGCTACTATGGTGCGAAGTCCCGTTCCTATCGTGCTGCCAAGGAGCAGGTGCAGCACTCCCTGCAGTACGCCTACCGTGATCGTCGCAACAAGAAGCGCGAGATCCGCCGCCTGTGGATCACCCGCATCAATGCCGCCGCTCGCATCAACGGTCTGTCCTATTCCGTGTTCATGAACGGCTTGAAGAAGGCGGGCGTGGAGCTGGACCGCAAGGTTCTCTCCGATATGGCTATCAACGATCCGCAGGCATTTGCCCAGCTGGTCGAGATTGCCAAGAAGGCGGTTGCATAAGGGCTTTCGGCTCTTATTGCCGAGGCGGTCGATCATTCGAGGCGTCTCGGCTTGGCTCTGAATTCGATTTCATAGAAACGGGTGGCCTTATCGGCGCCCGTTTCTGCATTTCGAAGGCGATTGAACGATTGTTCATATGAGCGATTTGGCGAAAGAGCAGGATGGGCTGTTTCATCCGGCTCAAGGGAAAAGGACGGGACGACCTATCCCGTTTCTTTTCTAGGGAGGGATATATGCACGAACATGGCTTAGAGGCATCTGCGGGGCTCTTCGAGACCGCAGTCGACGTCCTCCAGGATGCTGTCTTGGACACGCTGTATCTGATCCCCTTCTTGTTTGTTACATATCTGCTGATGGAATGGTTGGAGCATCGGACGGGGGAGAGCACCCAACGGGCAATGCAGCGTGCTGGGGCAGCGGGTCCGGCTATCGGCGCTGTGCTCGGAGTTATTCCACAGTGCGGCTTTTCGACTGCTGCATCCACCTTGTATGCGGGACGCGTCGTCACATTGGGCACTTTGATTGCGGTTTTCCTTTCCACATCCGACGAGATGCTGCCCAT